>JAZFRU010000066.1:0-4921 GCA_036445815.1 Acidobacteriota bacterium
GAGGAGGCTCTTCGACACTTCAGACAAGCGGTGGAGATTTATCCTGAATTCGACTCGGGCCACAATATGATCGGGGCTGCATTGCTGGCACAGGGGCAGCTGCAAGAGGCCGAGGAGAGTCTGCTTCTGGCTTTGAAACAGAATCCAGAGCTTTCAGTCGCCCACTACAACCTGGGGAGAACCTATCTGAAGGGAGAGCAGTTCTCGAAAGCAAACGCATCCCTGACTCAGGCCGTCAGAGCCAATCCAGCAAATGCTTCGTATCAGCTGTTTCTTGGAATGGCCCATTACTCCAGCGGGTTGTTCGAGGAAGCCCATGAAGACTTCGAGCGAGCTTTAGAACTCCGATCGAATTGGGGCGAAGCTCACAGACTCCTGGGATTCGCTCTTCTCCAACTGGGCCGAAAGGAGGAAGGGATCCCTCACCTGAGGGAGGCCTTGAAATTAAATCCCAAAGCCTCCTGGGCTTCCGAAGTACAGGCTGCACTGAATGCCTACGGAGTGAGACCCGGGCCGGTTCGATAGCCTTGAAGATGCCAGATCCACTACTGTGTTGGCTTCATTGGTCGGAATAAGAAAAAGAAAAGGATTTTTCTTCTCTGTGTCTTTGTGTCTCTGTGGTGAAAACTACTTCTGAGCCCGGATCTTCTCGGCGGCGTCCATGACTGAATCCACGATTTGCTTGTACCCGGTGCATCGACACATGTTGCCCGAGAGCCCCACTCGTACTTCTTCTTCGGTAGGATCAGGGTTTCTTTCCAGCAATTCACACGCGGTGAGCAAGAATCCAGGGGTACAAAAACCGCACTGAAGCCCGTGGTTGTCCCAGAAACCTTGCTGCACGGGATGGAGTTCCCCGTTGGTTGCCAGTCCTTCCACCGTTTTGATCTGGGCGCCGTCCGCCTGTATGGCGAACAACAGGCAGGATCGAGCGGTCTGTCCATTGAAGAGGACGGTACAGGCGCCGCAGATTCCGTGTTCACAGCCCACATGCGTGCCCTTTAACTCCAGGTCGTCGCGAAGGAAGTCAGACAGGAGCTTGCGTGGCTCCACCTGTCGGCAGTATTCCTGTCCGTTCACCGTTACTCGAATCGATCGGTACTGGTCAGCCATGGATCAATTTTCTCCTTTGAGATTTTGAAGAGCCAGATCTGCAGCCTTCTGGAGGGCTCGTTGTGCCAGTACCCCGACCAGATGTTTTCTCTGTGCTGCGGAGGCGTGAAGGTCGTCAAAGGGATCAACCTTTTCGGAGAGTTGATTGCCGACTTCCTTCAGTATCGCATCAGTGATCTTTTCACCTTTGAGAATCTCCTCCAGGGCGGGATCTCTGAAAGCGGTTTCGTCAACGCCAATGGCCGCCAGCCGGGCGTCGGTACACACCTCATTGGCATCCAAGGTGACGGTTACTGTGACTCCGACAACCGCAAAGTCGCCGTGACGCAAAGCGAATTCCTCAAAGGCCCAGCCACTTCCTGCGGGCAGGATGGGAAATCGGACTTCGACCAACATCTCCTCGGGTTCCAGATTGGAGGTCATGACGCTGACGAAAAAATCCTCAGCGGTGTCGGTTCGCTCTCCATCCTTACTCCGAATCACCATTTCCGCGTCGAGGGCCCTGGCAATGGCGGTCAATTCAGCAGTGGGATCAGCATGGACAATGCTTCCGCCCACGGTGCCCCGGTTACGAGTTTGAGGATGCCCTATGAGCTGCGTCGCATCGGTCAGCAGTCCACAACTGGAACGCACGGTTTCCGAAAACTCCAGAGTCGTCTGGCGGGTCAAGGCTCCGATCGCTAATTTCCCATTCTCTTCCCGGACGTAGTCCAGATCCTTAAGTTTATTGATGTCGATCAGGACCTCAGGGCTGGCCAGCCTGAAATTCATCATGGGAACCAGAGACTGGCCTCCGGCTAGAATCTTGGCATCCCATCCGTACTGTTTGAGAAGATCGAGGGCCTCTTCGACGCTGTCGGGATCTTGGTATTGAAATTTTGCAGGTTTCATCTTCGATTTTCAATCCGGAATTACTGATTATTTTCGGGGGGGCCTTCGTGGATCAGACTCCACACGCGCTTGGGATTCAAAGGTAGTTCATTGATGTTGACTCCCAGAGGACGTAAGGCATCGGCCACCGCACCGGCAACGGCTGCGGGAGCTGTTTCGCTGCTGCTCTCACCGGCCCCCTTGGATCCGAGAGTCGTCAGGGGCGAAGGTGAGCAAATATGGCCAATATTCAACTTCGGTGCCTCCACGGCGGTGGGACACACGTACTGCATGAAATTTCCTGCCAGCATCTGTCCATCATCATCGTAGGTCAGTTCTTCATAAAGGGCTCCCGCGATTCCATGTAAAGCCCCTCCGTAAATCTGACCTTCCATTAACATGGGATTGATGATCGTTCCGGCATCATGGACACTGAACCAGTCCAGAATCTTGACTTCTCCTGAATCTCGGTCCACCTCCACTACACAAATTTCCGCCATGAACCCGTAGGTGTTGGACGAATTCACCCGGTCCTGAGCGTCGGGAGCGACATTCGAAGGAAAGCGGAAGACTGCGCGGGCCTGCAGGCCCGCCTCGATGTCGTCAGGCAGGAGCTCCAGGTTCCAGTGAGCTGTTCCGGCAACCCGCTTGACGGTGATTTTCTTTTCCGGGTTGCTCTGGGATACGACGGTCCCATCCTCGATGATGAGATCCTCCTCGGGAACCGACAGAAGTGCTGCCGCCAGGTGGACGATCTTCTTCTTGAGCTTCCGTGCCGCCAGAGCTGCCGCACTGGTGCCAACCGAAGAGAAACGGCTGGCATAGGTTCCGGAAGAGATACTCCATCCATGGGTGGCGGTATCAAACTCATCGATCACCATGACTTCTTCGGGAGTGATGCCCAGCTCATCGGCCACAATCTGACTGACCACCGTCTCATGTCCCTGCCCTTGGGGGGTGGTGCCCATCTTGACACTGACCTTGCCGCGTTGGTTCATCTGGATGGTGGCGGACTCGGCGGATCCCGACTTGGGAAGGTATCCCGGTTTGGATCGGACCTCAGGCGGTAAAGCCACCGTAATGTAGCCCATGTTGGAAACCGAAGGGTCAATGCCCGTGGCGATACCGATGCCGACGAGTCGGCCCTCTGATTGAGCCTCGTCCCGCTGCTTTTTGAGACTTTCGTACTGGCTCATTTCAACCACCAGATCGAAGCCTTTCTGGTAGTCGCCACTGTCATAAATCCCCCCCATTGGGGTGGTGTAGGGGATGTCTTCAGCCGCGATCAGGTTGCGACGCCGAACTTCCAGCGGATCCAGATCAAGCTCTTCAGCGATGTGATCCATCATCCGTTCCTGTTCAAAATATATTTGCTGGCAGCCATATCCCCGGTTGGGTCCGGTGGGACATTTATTGGTCATGACATCGTAGGCGTCCAGGCGAACGTTACGCACCTTGTATGGGCCGACGAAATTTCCGATTGGCCGAAAGGTACAAGCCGGTTCCGGAGCACGCAGATAAGCCCCTACATTCTCGATCACCTTGGACTTGATGCCCAGCAGGGTCCCGTCGTTCTTGACGGCAACCTCTCGGTAGGCCACCCGGTCGGTTTGACAGGAACTGGCCATGAGATGTTCCTGGCGGTCCTCGATCCATTTGACCGGTCGCCCGGCCTTCTTGGCGGCAAGAGAAATCAGAACGATATAGGGATAGATGCTGGACTTGATACCGAAGCTGCCTCCGATGTCCGAGGGTACGATAAAGCGCAGCATATTCTCGTCGATATTGAGGGCTCTGGCCGTGACGGCGTGCATGCTGAAGGGACCCATGAAGTTGGAGTGAACGGTGATGACTCCGGTGACGGAATCAAAGTCAGAGATGACCGCGTAGGTTTCCAGGGGAAGAGAGCTGTAACGAGGAAAGACAAACCGTTCCTTGAGGGTCAGATCGGCTTCCTCAAAGGCTTTGTCCACCTCGCCGTAATCGAGCAATCGATGGCAACCGATGTTATTGCCCAGTTCCTCATGCAGAATTGCCGCAGCTGGATCCAAAGCGTCCTCAGGTTTGACGACGGGCGGCAGCGGGTCATACTCAACCTCGATGAGTTCGAGGGCGTCTTCAGCAACATAGCGGTCCGAGGCCACCACGACGGCCACCGGTTCTCCCACATAACGCACCTTGTTCACGGCGGCACTGTAGTATTTGAAGGAGGCGACGACGCCCACCGGAAAGGGCAGGGACTGCTCTCCCACCTCGGCCCCCGTCAAGACGGTGACCACGTTCGGGTGATTCAGGGCCTTGCTGGTGTCGATGGAAACAATCCTGGCGTGAGCGCGAGGACTTCGAAGAATGGCTGCATAAAGCATGTTGGGAACCGATATGTCATCGACAAAGGTTCCCCGGCCCGTCAAAAGTCGTGGGTCTTCCCGGCGCTTGACGGGCTGCCCGACATAGGTTTTGGCCTTCTGGGCTTCTTTCTTTTTCTTTTTGGTCTCAGGGGGTGCAACAACCATTTACAGTATCCTCACAAACTCCACGATGGGGGCGCTTTACTCTTTGCAAGGGTGGAAAGATACCGTCTGGGGCCCCTTTTAGTCAAGCTGGACCGGGTCGCATGAGCGGCCTCGCTGCGGTAACCGCGTTACACGTTCCAGGTTCCACCTTTCACGACCAAATGGATGATGGGATGCTTTCCGGATTCGGCGCACTGAGGCGCCTCCCACACTCCGGACTCTTCCCCACCCAACCAACCAGGTTAATCGGTTTTTGAGACGGCCTGTGCCGTGCGCCCCTACAATTCTTTTCGTGGAACGTGGAACGTGGAACGTGGAACCTGGAACGCGGCCGAGCGGAGCGAGGCCGCTCTTTTTACCGTATCGGGAGTTCTATGGAGGAAGGATACTGGCTGTCATGGTAGATGCGGTTGCGAGCCGTCACG
>JAZFRU010000067.1:0-2635 GCA_036445815.1 Acidobacteriota bacterium
AGATTGTGGAAATCATCCAGAATCACATAGCCGCAGGGGACCAAGAGCAGGGTGATGAAGGTGGCAAAAAGTACACCGAATCCAAGGCTCACGGCCATGGGTATGAGAAATTGAGCCTGGAGGCTGCGTTCCAAAATCATTGGCGTTAAGCCGGCAAAGGTGGTCAAAGAAGTTAGAATGACGGCCCTGAACCGCAGAGCCCCACCCTGAGTAATGGCGTCATGTACACTGGCTCCCTGCCTGCGGATTCGATTGGTGGCATGTACCAGCACCAGGGAGTCATTGACCACCACGCCAGTCAGACCGACGATGCCGAACAAGCTCAAAAGGCTCAGATTAAGACCCATTAGCAAGTGTCCGAACACAGCACCCACTACGCCGAAAGGAATGGCCGACATGACCACAAGGGGCTGAGAGAAGGACTTGAAGGGAATGGCCAGCAGAGCGTAGATCAGAAAAAGCGCAATGACAAGACCACTGCCAACATCGTCCAGGGACTCCTTCTGTTCCTTTCCTTCCCCTTCCATGGAGTATCGCAAGCCTGGATAAGTTTGTTTCAGTTTCGGCAGGACCCGGCTCTCCAGATCAACACGCACCTCATTAGCGTTGGTGATAGTCTCATCCACGTCCCCGGTCACCTTTATTACCCGGAAACGCTGAGCTCGTTCGATGGAGGCGTAGCCCTCCTCTATCTTCACTTCAGCCACCTGGTTGAACGGAACCTCGGAGCCGTCCGGCGTCCGGATGTACATCTTCTCAAGAGAACCCAATGACTTGCGCTTGGACTCCGGGTACCTTACCATAACCTTGACCTCATCCTGATCACGCTGCAAGCGGAGGGCCTCGGCACCGTAGAAAGCATGCCGGACCTGCTTGGCCAGATCATCTAAGGTCAAACCTAAACTGCGGGCAGTGAGTTTCAGTTTGAGCTGCATTTCGTCTTTGCCCGGTAGGAAGCTGTCACTTACATCGAATACTCCGGGATAGGTTCTAAGCTCCGCTTTCAGTTCCTCTGCCGCCGCCACCAGCAAGTCGTGATCGTCCAGCGACATATGAACCTCAACAGCATTGCCGGCGCTGAAGAGTACACTCTGATAAGTGATGGCCTCGGCATCCGGGACGATTCCCACTTTCTGGCGCCACAAGTTGCCCAGTTTCGTTGCGGTCACATCCCTGTTCTCACTTTCCAAGAGCTCGATTGTGATCTGGGCCAGATGTCCTCCCGACTGTGGTCCACTGGCCATAGGGCCGTGCCCTCTGCCGTGCCTCCCTACTCTGGTGATGATACCTTTCAAGAGCGGGGGTGCATCTTGAGGCCGTTTCTTGTCCGCTTCGGCCAAGGCTTCTTTGCCAGCCTGCTCCAGATAACTGGCGATTTCTGCTGTACGCTCCACCGGTGTGCCTGCCGGCATGGTCAATCTACACTTCAAAAAGTTACTTTCAACTTTTGGAAACAAGGTGAATTTAATCCAGCCGGCCTGCCATATTCCCACAGTCACCAGCAATACGGCGATACCCAGTGCAACCGTGGCATAGCGCCAGCGCACACAAAAATCTACTGCCCAGGCATAAGGCCGCCTGATGAACCATTTCAGCCAGCGGGCCGTACGCTTTTCCTCCATGCTTCGCTTTGTTCGGTGTTTGGATCCCACCAGGTGGGCCGGAAGAATCAGCAAGCATTCCACCAGAGAGCCCAGAAGCACCAGAATTACTACAGTGGGAATGTTGCGCATGATCTTTCCCATGACGCCGCTTCCCAGGAGTAGGGGGTAGAAGGCCGCCACCGTGGTCAGGACTGCAAAAACCACCGGCCGACCAACCTCCAGCGCGCCCTGCACTGCTCCCTCCAGAGGTTCGAGCCCCTCCTCCTGTCTCCGAAAAATATTCTCACCCACGATTATGGCGTCATCCACCACGATACCCAGAACCATGATGAAGGCGAACAGGGAGATCATGTTGATGGACACGCCAAAGGTGGGCAAGAGCATCAGTCCAGCCATAAAGGAGATGGGTATTCCGAGAGTCACCCAAAAGGCAAGGCGCGCATTCAGAAACATTCCCAGCAGGATACTCACCAGGATCAGGCCGAGGGCCATATTTTTCAGCAACAGCCGAATTCGGCTTTTCAATATTACCGACCTGTCCCGATAGATACTAATGTCCACTCCTTCTGGCAGGCTTGGCCTTGTCTCCTCGATATACTGTTTGACAGTAGCGGCAACCTCCAGGGCGTTCTGATCGGCGACCCTGTAGACCTCGATAAGGCCGGCTGGTTTGCCCTGAAATCTGGTAAAAAGATCCACATCCTCGAAGCCATCTTTGAGCTGGGCGATCTGTCCCAGAGTGACCTTGCTGCCATCGGTCCTGGTAATTACAGCGATATCTCGATAATCCCCCGCGAAGTAGCGGCGACCCTTGGTCCTGACCAGGATCTCACCTCCGGCCGTCTTGACACTCCCCGCCGGTAGATCCAGGCTAGCCCTTCGAACCGCCTCGGCGATCTTGCCCAAGGTGAGACCATAACGCCGGAGAGATTCCTCGGAGACTTCGATATGAATTTCTCCCTTGCGGAGACCTGCGAGTTCGGCCAGGGTAATGCCAGGTAAATTGGTTATGTCGTCTTTTATTCTCTCCG
>JAZFRU010000068.1:0-4751 GCA_036445815.1 Acidobacteriota bacterium
TGATCACCTGATCGTCCACCTCGGTCTGGGCAAAGTCGGTGTTCAGGGTGAGATCCAGTGTCAGTCCCGAGGTGAGAGGAAGTTTCAGGTCTTCCAGTCCCACGTCCCCGAGATAAGACGTGTCCCGGTCGGTCGACCCCTGGGTGACGATCCGGGAACCGATCGAGGGTTTGATTCGCATCCTGAGGTTGCGGCCTACTCCTCCCAGACCCCTGAGATGGCCCGCCTGAGAAACCTGTTCGAACTGGAAATCTCGGTTGAAGTTGTTCCAGTAGGAGAACTCGTTCTTGCGCCGAATGATGCGCTCGAAGTCCACTCCGAAGTGGGTCTCTTCCTGGTTGGAGGCGAAGCGAAGCGACTTGAGGGGGATCTTGATTTCCGCATACCAGCCGTTTTCATCGATACGGGTTTCCACCTCCCATTTCTCGTCCCAACTCACATTCCGGTCGCGACCCTCGTCGGTGATCAGGGCGTCGAACTGGGTGCCCTGGGGATTGATCCGGAACAAAAAGGAATTGCGGTGGTCGTGAAAGGTGTCCAGGATGACGGCGAAACTGTCATCGTTCTCAAAGGAGTTGTCGCGGCGCAGTTCTGTCGCCAGAATGCGTTCAGCCTGTGCGTCCTGACAACTGACCCCAAAATAAAGGTTTTGCTCATCGAAGAGAGCGCGAACCTCGGTCCTCTCTGAGGCAGGCATCCCTTCCTCGGGATCCTTCTGGATAAAGTTCCCTATGATTTCACTGTCTCGCCAGGCCGCATCGTCCAGTCGTCCATCCAGGACCGGGGGCGTTGAGGTCTTTGTGAGAGTCAGGGAGTGTCGTCCATGCTGCTCGCCGTCAGCCGTGTCTTGACCAGCCAGCAGTGGCACCGGGAGAGCCGCAAAAAGCAAGAGTGGCATGAGCAGGAAAATGTTTTTCATCACGAGCGGGTCCAGGAACATGAACGCTGACTGCAAACCTTGTGCTTCTTCACTGGTCTGTGCCCCCGGGACATAATGATGGGCATCACGGGGACTCCTTTCAAGTTTCCATTTCTGGAGCGTCACATCTGCGAATGGCCAGCCGCTCATTGAGGAGCAACTTCATCGTATTCTGCCATAATAAAAGGATTATGGAAGGCCTTGCCTGGGGAATCGGGATCCTACTGGTGATGATCGGGCCGTTTTTGCTGATTCCAGTCACCTGGATTCTTTATCGCTATGGAGCAAGACCGGTCGCTCTGGCCTGGCTGGTTCCCCGGATATCCGACAATGCAGCCCGGTTGACGGCTCTGATGGTCTCACTGCTGCTTGTGGGAGTCACTCTGGCGGTGTCCTTTTTCCCCGGCCAGCGGGAGTATGCGAGGTTGTGTGCTGAATATTCCGTGCCGATGGTCTCTGACCGTGTCATGGTGGAGGGGTTTTATCGCAATCGCCTTTATCCCTATGAGGCCAGCCAGTTCCTTGACGGGGATTCCTTCAAATTCGTGGAAGCTCCCGACATGTACAAGGAGGGAAGCTATATCCGCTATTCAAGATCGGAGAATGAAGAGATCCACCAGGAAGAGATCGGTGCTCCTGCCAGTCGCTATGGGGTGAGGGAGGATTTCTCGGAGCTGTCGTACGGCATCGTGATGACCCGGAAGACGGTCTATGACATGGAGAGCAGTCGAGAACTGGCCAATGCTGCCAGCATTGTTTACATGGGCGGCCCTCTCTCCTTGTTCCTGGGAGTTCAAGCCCTCTCCTCCTGTCCCGAAATCATCTCCAGTCAGGGGGCTGAGCACTTCAATACCTTTTACAACCTGGAAACCGTGGTGCTGCGGGCCGACGACTAAAAGTCAAAGACATACGTCAGCTTGGCGATCAATGCCCGTTCCAGGACCTCTCCCGTGTTGTTGCGTCTCTCGTTGTAGACCAGGAACACATCGCTCAAGGGTTTGTAGATGAAGTTGAAGCGGATGTTGCTGGAAATCTCGTCCAGGGTGCTGTTGTACTGGATCAGCCCACTCAAGAACATCCGGGTGTTGAAGGAATAGTCCAGGTTGGTGGTGACCAGATCGGTCGAGAAATCGCCTGAAGGAAGGTCCAGATCGTCGTGTTCCCAGTTGATGCTGACCGCGAACTGGTAGCTGGGTTGGAATCGGAAGTCGGTGATGTAGGAGTTTTTGTGGCCGTCAAAAAAGTCCCCGACTACCAGCTCCAGACCACCGCTGAACATCCGGGTCCGGTCGGTGAAAAAATGGGGATTAAACTCCCCGAACACATAGTCCCCCACCGGTATTGCCTGATCGGAGCGAATCAAAAAAGGCTCATCCAGGCGCTCGAACCGAACCCGGTGAGTCACTCCGATTGAGCCTCCGTCTTCCAGCTGAATCGAGAGGGTCTGATCAAAGTCCTTGCTCTCGACGGCATTCTCCTGGTTGGTGATGTACTCGACGCCGGTGGATGGAGTGATCTGACGAATCCATGGGAGTTCCTCTCCAGGCCAGAATTTGAGATTGAACTCTCCGCGGCCTTTTCGGATTCCGGTGCGGCGGACGAAGCCCACTTCAGGGTTGAAGTTGTCCTCGACGGAAATATAATCCGCCTCGATCTTGTAGCGATCGTCCTCCCACCCCACGAAGGCATCGAAGGAGGTGTTGTTCCCCTCCAGTTCCGGAGTGTCGGTCTTCAGCAAGAAGGAAGCAATCTCAAGGTGTCTGAAGAATTGAAAATTGGCGTCGATGCCGTAAGTACGGTTGTACTTTCCCTCCCTCGCCTGCTTGTTGATGAAAATCCCGCCCACGTCGGAACTGCGAAGAATATCTCGGCGAATCCGGGCCACTGAAAAATTGGTCGAAGAGAGTTCCTCGGAATTGTCGGTCTGAATGGAGAGGACGCCGAATCGATACTTGTCAACGCGGCCCGTGAGTCGGGCTCCCCCCAGAATCGGGATCACCCGGCCCTGGTCCAGGCCGATGCGTCGGCTGAAGAAGGCAATCAGGTCGCGGCTCCTGCTCCTGAAGTCGCGGCCCGCCCTTCGAACTTGAAACATGGTGGCATTCTCCAGAAAGAACTCCCTCTTTTCGGGGAAAAACAGCGGAAACCGGGTCAGGTTGATCTGCTGCTGATCCGCCTCCACCTGGGAGAAGTCGGTATTCAGGGTCATGTCCAGGGTCAGCCCGGAAGTGATCCCGTACTTGATATCCAGGCCTGCATCGGGAAGGAAATCGACGTCGTCATCTTCCCGACGAAGGATGGGCGTGGAAACATAGGGCTTGACGTACAGGTTTCGTCCCTGACGGATTCCCGAAAGACCATCCAGCGTTCCCGCGTAGGACACCTTGCTGAGACGATAGGGGCGAGGAATGGGGGACCAGTGCATTGACTCATTCTTGCGGCGAACTCTGCGGGTGAAGTTCAGCCCCCACACCTGCTCATCGATATCCCGAAAGCGAAGGGTCCGAAAGGGGATGGCGAACTCGGCCTGCCAGCCCTCATCCGTGATGCGACTCTTCACGTGCCAGATGGCATCCCAGTCGTAGGTTCTTCGTTCTCCATCTCCGCCCATTTGGCCTTCCCGCTTGGCCCCTCGAGGATTGGTTCCGAAGACATAGCCGTTGCGATGATCGTAAAAGGTGTCGAAGATCATCGCGAAGTGATCGCCATTTCCGGGACTGAAATCCCTGGTGACCTGGGTCACGGTGACTCCCTCACTCCCGGCCGAGTCATAACAGTACACCCCCAGGTAAAGGTTTTCGTCGTCATAGAGCAATCGAACTTCGGTTCGTTCCGTGGCGGGTGCCCCGGTGTCAGGTTCGTTTTGGATGAAGTGGGTGGCCACGACGGACAAATCCCATCCCGGCTCATCCAGAATGCCGTCGATGGTGATGGGCGTTTCGACGTAGACGGCCGCCATTCTAAGATCACTTTTCTGGGCCAGGGAAGTGGGGGACAGGCACCAGAGGGTGAGGATGACGATGGTCGTATTTCCTATTTTCCCGATCTGGGACCTTCTCATCAGTGCTCCTATTGTACTCGATGGTGAGAGGGGGCCCCCTGACCGGCGGACCGTTGGTCTTCGACCCGCGCGTTCCACGTTCCACGTTCCATGTTCCACGTGAATCCGGATTGTGGGAGGTGACTCGACCGCTGGTCTTCGACGCGCGCGTTTCAAGTTTCACGTTTAACGTTTCACGAAAGAAAGAATGAAGTCCTGCGCCGATTTTGGAAGGCGGGCTAAAGAACGGCTGCTACAAGACCCTGCCAACTACACGATAGGCGCAAGGTCTTGCGCACCTACTGGGCCGCGACCTCCGATATTCTTTCTTGTAATTGGAAACTTGAAACGTGAAACTTGAAACGTTAAACGACGAAATCCAAGGAGGAACCATGATCACTACGCTTGTCCAATTCTCAATCGGGGGTTCCGATCAGGTCGAGGCGATTAAAAAAGTCTTTGCCGATTCGGTGCCTCGATATCAACAGGTGCCGGGTTTAGTGCGGAAGTACTACCTGATTTCCGAAGATCGCAGCAAGGCGGGAGGTGTCTATCTGTGGAAGTCTCGAGAGGATGCCGATGCCCTCTACAGCGATGAATGGAAGCAGATGATTCGGGACAAATACGGCTCCGATCCCGTTATTTCCTATTTCGAGAGTCCAGTGATCCTCGACAACCAGTCTGGCGAGATTCACACCGAATAGCCTCTCAGCAGGCAAGTGGTAATTCGTGGTTGAAGTGCTATACTGCGGAGATTCTTTACGAGATCGTTATTTCCCAAGGAGTGGAGGC
>JAZFRU010000069.1:0-2003 GCA_036445815.1 Acidobacteriota bacterium
TGGGCCCCGCAGGCGTACTCGTGTAGTACGCCGAGGAGACCAACTGAACACAACACAGGCAGGACGGATCATGGTGCCGATGCAGTAGAGCGGGTGTGAGGTAGCCGGGCTAAAGAGCGGCTGCTACATTGAGCTAGCCACTTTCTTGGCATCGCTCCGCAGGAGCGACAGAGTCTGAGTCAGGGCGTCCCGCCCTGACTCAGTTATCTTCTCTGTGTCTCTGTGGCTCTGTGGTGAAGAATTTCTGTGTCTTGGTGGTGGTGAACGACCTAAAAGGAATACCTCGCGCCCAGCTGCAACTGGCGGGAGGAACTGCTGGTCGAGAAGATGGAGGCTGCGTTTCCCACCGGGACACCACTGAGGCTGGTAAAGACGATCACGCCTCCTCCGGCTCCACGGTTCTGAGGGTGTGAGAAATTGGCCCGATTGAGCAGATTGAAGACCTCGAGCCGGAACTCCAGTTGGTGACCCTCGCCCATGTCAACCTTCCGGGAGACGCTGGCATCCAGGGTGGCGAATTCGGGTCCGATCAGGGTATGGCGGCCCAGATTCCCCAGATGACCTTCAGGCTGCAACTGGAAGGCCGACACATCAAAGTAGCGATCGGGTCCCCCCAGCACCGGATTGCTGTTGGCCCCGGAAACCAGGTCGGGGCGGTCCCCCTCTCTCACCCGAGTGTTGGCGATGTCAAAGGAGACGTTGGCCGAAAATGGATAGCCGCCCGACAGGGTCAGGATTCCGGAGGTCTGCCAGTCATTCAGCAGAACGCCCGCCACGCTCCCTCGGGAAAAACTGAGAGGCAAGTCCCAGGTGTACTGGAGAACCGCCGTGTGGGCGATATGGAAATTCGACGGCCCACGATCGGCCGTACGGTCGAAGTAGTAAGGTGATTCGGCAAGACTGTTGGTGAAGTCCCGACGATAGGACGAGGCATCATCGATGGAGCGTCCATAAGTGTAGTTGAATTGAAACTGGAAGCCCGACTCCCAGCGCCTGGTGAGACCGATCTGCAGAGAGTTGTAGAACGAGTTTGCATCCGTCGAAGTCAAACGGACCGCGTCCAGAGCCGAATTGGGCCGAGGACTCGGACTGAGCCCGAAAAAGGGACGTCCATCGGGACTCACCGAGATCGGATCGGGGATGTTGATGTCGCCGACCCGGGTCAGGTGAACGCCGCGCGAACCGTAAAACCCCACCCGCAGGACCAGATCGTAGGCCAGCGCCTGCTGCAGCACTAGGTGATATCTCATGAGGTAAGGAGTCGACAACCCGAACTCAAGGCTGTCCTGCCGAGGTCTTCCGGCCCTGCCTCCTCCCAGTGGATTGGGGTAGGGAGGCCGTATGACGGTACGCACCTCGGTAAAAGGCGTCTGAATTCTCACCCGGTAGCCAAAGATGTTCTCTCGTATCGATTCATAGAAAATACCGAATCCGCTGCGCAGGACGGTTCGACCCTGTCCGCCCACGTTCCAGGCTAGCCCCACCCGTGGAGCAAAATTCAACTTGGAAGGATTCTCAAAGAGAGGATCTCCCACGGTGGGAGCGGGATCGGTGAGGCGCCGCAGATTGGAGATCTTGCCCTGGGCTTCCGTCGGCACGCTGAACCACTCATAGCGCAATCCAAAGCTGAGGGTCAGATCGGGGCGCATGCGGTACTGATCGTGGACGAAGAAGGCCAGCAGGTTTTGCCGATACTGCCGGCGGGCATCTGAACCCTCTCGCGCACCAATGAACCGCTGGGGATTGTTCACCAGAAAGGCTTCCAAATTTTCATAGACCAGCAGCCCGTCGAAAAAGAAATTGTAGGACCCGTTGCTGCGGTAGTGCTTGCCGTCAAAGCCCCAGCGCAAATCGTGCTTCCCGGAAGCAAACTGAAAGGTGTCGCTCACCTGATACTGGCCAAAGGGAAAATCCACATCGGCCGTGTCGGTGCCAAAAGCGGTAAGACCCCGGATATTGATCCGTCCCATGTTGGGACGCCCCGGGATGAGTTTGGGAGCCGC
>JAZFRU010000070.1:0-13755 GCA_036445815.1 Acidobacteriota bacterium
TACTGCATCGGCACTCGCCTTCATCTGAGCGAAGCGAAGCATGATCCGTCCTGACCGTGTTGCGTGACGAGAAGGTGTGAGAAATACGAGTTAGAGGTCGCTGGTCTTCCCTGCTCTTTCCGTTGAAAGGAATATCCTGCGTCCTGGCCGTCGAGACCACCCCGCTGTGCGCTTCGCCATCTCAGACTCAGCGGGTGACTGTGGGGGCCTGCTCCTGCAGAATCACCTGGTGATCTTCCTCAACAGCCTGGTATAAGCGTTCCAGAAAATCTGGGAGCGCCGAGGTCACTCGGTTCCAACTGGGAATGAGAAGCGCCCCGTGAGGGTCCTTGAGAAAATTCTTGGAAGCTATCTGCAACGACTTCCGAAAGGTTGTCACAGCTAAATTCTCAGCATGACGATCCAATTCCAATCCATTGATGGCTGCGTCATCATTGTATCGTCGAATGACATCCTCAGCAGAACGCTGATAGTTGATCGAAAGACTTCGAAAGAATGCCTCGCTCATGATCACTCCCTCGGTTGCCAGCGTCCGAAAAAGTGTTTCGCCAATGTCGATCGTCATTTTCATGAGACCCTCGGCCGGATTTTCTGGTGAGAGTTCCTGATGCTTGTGCTGATAATTTTCGGTGAGATCCACCTGACAAATACGCTTTAACGAGCAATTGCGGTAGACCTCACACAGAGTCCCAATCTCCAGGCCCCAATCAGCCGGAATACGATTGGCTCGAATCAAATCCGTGGTAATGGCAAATTCACCAGCCAGTGGATAGCGAAATCCCGACAGGTATTCCAGCACCCCGATATGGCCGGTCAACTGGGTCAGAGCACCTAAAAGGGGCGTCAAAAAAAGGCGTGTCACACGTCCGTACAGGCGTCTGCCATAGCGTGCATAGTAGCCCTTGCAAAACTCATAGCCCAGGCTGGGATTGGCAATCGGATAGCAGAGCCTTGCTAACAACTCACGACTGTAGGAAACGATATCGCAGTCGTGAAGAGCAACAGCTTCGGCTCGCTTGGTTGCGAGAACATATCCAAAGGCCATCCAACTTCCTCGTCCCTTTCCCTGATCTCCAACGGGCAAATGGTGCTCGCCAAGCTCCTGCATGAGCTTTTTGATCCTGGGGCCATCATGCCAGATGATCCGGGTGCGTTGAGGAAGGACCGAGAAAAACTGGGCCGCATGGTGAAACTGGTCGTGGTCCATCCGATCCATGCTCAGGACGATCTGATCCACATACTCAACCTTCTGGAGTTCCCTGACAATGGTGTGAACCGCCGGACCTTCCAACTCGGAATACAAACAGGGTAGCACCAGGGCAATCGGACGACTCTCCACATGACGAAGCAGTTCCCTCTCCAACCGATCGACGTCAACTTCCCCGATTCGATGCAAGGTGCTGATCAGACTGGATTGGTGAAAGTCACCCATATTGAAGAGTTTAGCACGCAGATTCCTGATCAGCAACAATCTCTCTTTCCAGACATTGGGTGGTTGAAAGCCTCGGAAACCTCTTATAATGTCGGAATGAAACTGCGCCATGCACTCGATGAAATTCAACAGGCGGCCCTCGCCGCCGTGGATCCTTACAAGGCCGTCCTTAAATTCCTTCAACGGGGAAAGGATCACCTTTTGGTTGACGGAAAAACCTATCCCCTTTCTGATCGACGTGTATTATTGGCGGGTGTCGGCAAGGCCGCAGTCCCCATGGCCCAGGCCGTAGAGACCGTACTGGGAGATCAGCTGGAAGAGGGGATGGTTATCGTCAAGTACGGCCATGTCGCCAGTCTGCAGAAGACGAAAGTTCTTGAGGGGGGCCATCCTGAGCCGGACGAGGCAGGATGTGAGGCCGCTCAGGGACTGCTGACATTTCTCCAGGACAATCTCAGCTGTAAAGATCTTCTCCTGGTGGTCATTTCCGGAGGAGGTTCGGCCCTTTTGCCGGTTCCAGTAAAAGAAATCACCTTTGAGGAAAAGAGACTGACGACCTCTTTACTCCTCAAGAGCGAGGCGAGTATTCAAGAAATCAATACGATTCGAAAGCATCTGAGCCGAATCAAAGGTGGCCGCTTCATGGATTTCACCCAGGGCGCGCAGTTATTGGTCCTGTTGCTTTCCGATGTGGTGGGTGATGACCTGGCAAGTATCGCTTCCGGCCCCACCAGCCCGGATCCTACCACCTTCCAGGACTGTGCAAGAATCCTCCAGCAACAGGGCATCGAACAGGATCTCCCCTTATCCGTCAGTCGATATTTACGTGCCGGAGGGGAAAGTCAGGGGCCGACAGAAACTCCAAAACCAGGAGACTCCCGCTTTGATCGGGTCCACAACGTCATTGTCGGCTGCAATATTCAGGCGCTTCAGGCCGCCGCGAACAGGGCTCGGGAACTGGGCTTCAAGCCCCTGATTCTATCGGATTCCATCACCGGAAACACCAGAGAATCTGCCCTCATGCACGTGGCTCTGGCCCGACAAGTGCTCCAGACAGGAGATCCAATTCCGGCACCCTGTTGTCTTATTTCAGGAGGGGAGACTACCGTTCGCCTGACCGGAGATGGCAAGGGAGGGAGAAATCAGGAGTTTACACTCTGGTGTGCCCGGCAAATTGCTGACTGGAATCACACCAACCTTCTTTTCTCCAGCCTGGGATCTGATGGAACCGATGGACCTACCGATGCTGCCGGTGCGGTGGCTTCTCCTGAAACTGCTCGTCTGGCGGCAGCAAAGGGACTTTCGATTCAAGACTATCTGGATAGAAACGATTCTTACCACTTTTTTCAGAAGGTGGGGGGACTTATTACGACTGGACCGACCCTCACCAACGTGATGGACCTGCGTTTTGTGCTCATCGACCAGTGAATCCAAGCGGCCTGAACTCTCTCGTTGTGATCTCCGTCGCTGGAGTCGGGTTTCACACACCGTGCAGGATGCTCAAAGTCCTGGTCCGTGCTAACATGAGAGCCAACGGAATATCACTATGACCAGGACCCCATGGATCACTCTTGCTTTGGCCGGCCTTTTCCTGGCGCCCTTCTCTCTCTCGGTGCAGGCGCAGCAGGTGGGACGGGACATTGAAGAGGAGCAGGAGGATCCGGAAGGCCGGGCTTCTCTCAGAGTTTCTGTCAACCAGATCAATGTGGACGTCACGGTACAGGATCGAGACGGCAACCTTATCGGGGGCCTGAGCAAACACCATTTTAAAATCTATGAAAACAAGGTGGAGCAGGAAGTTACCTATTTCTCGCCGGTAGAAGCTCCCATGACGGCCATCCTGGTGACCGAATACAGCAGTGTGATCCCCTGGGAGTGGCTCTACGAGGCCTGGAATGCCAGTTACCTCTTTGCCGATCAGATGCGACCTGAGGATTGGGTGGCTGCCGTCGCTTATGATATCCGACCTGAAATTCTGGTCGATTTCACACAGAACAAGGCCCAGGTCTTCAACGCCCTGCGTAAATTGAACACCCCGGCCTTCCGAGAAAGTAATTTCTACGATGCTATTTGGGATGTCATGGACCGAATTGAAGAGGTGGAAAACAAGGTAGCCATCATCCTCATATCCTCGGGCCTGGACACCTTCAGCAAAAAGAACCTGGATGACACCCTGGAAAAGGCCCGAAAAACCAACGCGGTGATTTATGCCATCAGCCTGGGGGGGAACAACCGTGCTCGTTACGACCAGAACTACAGTACCTCCACCAGGATGGATCTTTACCAGGCAGACGCCGTCCTGAAAGCACTGGCAAAATATACCGGAGGTGTCGCTTTCTTTCCTCGATTCGCTCAAGCGCATAAGGGAATCTTTCAAACGATATCTCTGTTGTTGAGAAACCAGTATTCACTGGGCTATGTCTCGACCAACACAAAAAAAGACGGCAAACTGAGGAAGATCAAGGTGGAAGTAATGGCCGACGTCGATGGAGACGGCAAGCCCGATAAGAAACTCAAGGTCAAGCACAGGGAAGGCTATGTTGTGGAAAAGATCGGGTAACTGCTTCTATCGGACCGATTGTGCCACTTCGATCGGGATCTGCTCCACTACATTCAGTTCGAACCCCTCCAATCCCACCATCTTTTTGGGGTGGTTGGTCAAGAGCCGAATCCTGTGCAGACCCAGATCAGCGAGTATTTGCGCTCCAATTCCGTAGTCGCGGAAATCGGTGGGGTGTTGAGGGTCCAGGGGGATAGACTTTTCCACTGATATCGCGTGCTGTTCCACTTCTTGCAACAGGTTTCGTTCGTCGCCTTTGAGCCGCAGGTAGACAAGAACTCCCCTGCCAGCTGCATCGATCATTTCAAGGGACCGCCTCAATTCACTGCCTGCCCCACTTCGAGTGGTCAAAAACACATCACCAAGAACCGACTCCTTCTGCACACGAACCAGAACCGGTTCCTCTCCACTCACATCCCCTTTGAGCAGTACCAAATGAAGATCACTCTCGGATTCGCTTTCAAAAAGAATCAGTTCGAATTCTCCTAACTCAGAGTGGAACGGCACACTCTTGACTCGTTTGATGAACTTTTCCGTCTTGAGACGAAAGTTGATCAAGTCGACCACGGAGATGATTTTCATATCATGTTCTTTGCCGAATTTTTCAAGTTCGGGAAGTCGTGCCATGGTGCCATCTTCATTCATGATCTCGCAGATCACTCCGGCCGGAATCAATCCTGAAATACGGGCCAGATCGACTGCAGCTTCAGTCTGACCGGCTCGTCTCAAAACACCACCCGGGTGAGCTCTTAAAGGGAATATATGCCCAGGTCGGATCAGGTCTTCCGGCCCTGTGTTGACATCCACAGCGGTCTGGATGGTGATGGCCCGATCGGCGGCCGAAATGCCAGTGGACACGTTATTTCGCCCTTCTATGCTGACACAGAAAGCAGTTCCGTGAATCGATTCATTCTTGGATACCATCAAGGGAATGTTCAACTCATGTAACCGTTCCGACGTCATCGGCATACAAATAAGCCCACGGCCGTATTTCGCCATGAAGTTAATGGCATCAGGGGTGACCTTTTCCGCGGCCATGGTGAGATCGCCTTCGTTTTCACGGTCTTCCTCATCAATGACGATGACCATTTTTCCTTCTCTGAAATCCTCGATTGCCGCTTCAATTGTGTCTAGAGCCATGGTTCACGTTCCTCTTTTTTTTTTAACCCGGATTCGCGATGATTCAGGTGAACAAACTGCATTATACCAACCCTTCCCATTTAACAGGTGGATTGCAGCGGTTCCTTCCAGCCCAAGGCAGAGAGGCACACATTCACAGGGACTACTCCCGGTAGGCGCTCCCCTATTATTTAACCGGCGGAAGCTGGTGAATCCAGCGGAGTTTGTTGGTCGGGGAGGTAGAGACGGTTTTCAGGTGCTGGCTGAAATAGGTGGAGCGGTAGGCCACCAGAAGGGGGTTTTCCGGGTTCTTATAAAAGGTCCAGAATCCCTTTCGATCGTCCTGGACGTGAATTACCGGAATTTCCACGACCTTTTTGTCCAGCGTGATTTCGACAACGCCCTCATCTGTCACTTTCAGCTCGACCGGTAATCGGTTGAGCCGAATCTTGGAGTTTCCCTTCTCCGTAAGTTCTTGGTAGACCTTTCCAGAAAGCCACATCGTCATGGCATCCTTTGATTCCATATCGACGCCCACTTCGAATAACGAACTCAGGTGGAAGATTTTCGCCTCTTGTACGGCATCCTGGTACAGATGAAGGGTGCCTTGATGGCTCAGCGACTCCCACTCTAAAAAAATGTCTGGACGGTACCGGGCCAACCGAAGCACAAACTGGCTTGTTTTTTGCTGCCGATCGGCACTCTGATAAACCAGAATCGATTTCGGTCCGACCAGGAAATCGTCTGCATGTAGCAAGGTCGAACTGAGACAGAATGCCAGCAACAGGAACCCCAGGAGACGCTTGCCCTGAGTTTTCATGTATTGGTTGACATGGGACTCAACGTATTTACTGACCACGTCGGCTTCCAGGTTAACGACGCTACCCACTTGCAGGTCTCTGAAATTGGTGACCTCCAGAGTGTGGGGAATAATCGTGATCTCGAAACCATCCGAGTCGAGAGCTGAAATCGTCAGGCTCACACCGTTGACCGTCACACTCCCTTTGAAAGTGCAGTATCGTAAAACCGATTGGGGAGCTGAAATTCGAAAGATCTGCGAATTGCCCTCCTCAGTAATGGAGACCACTTCACCGATATCGTCCACATGGCCCTGGACAAGGTGGCCTCCCAGAAAATCAGACAGCTTGGCAGCAGGCTCCAGATTGACCCGATCTCCCACATGCCGCTGGCCCAGGTTGGTGAGTTTTAAGGTTTCTGGTGTGGCCACCAGGGATACGGACTGCTCTTTTTTCTCGGCCACCGTCAGACAGACTCCATCGATACTGATGCTGTGTCCCAGCTCCAGCTGAGACAACAGGTCTCCTACACTGATCTCGAAGGTGGCGCCCTCGGGACTCAGATCCTCGGTCAGAATTCTTCCCGTTTCCTGAACGATTCCAGTAAACATGGTTTTTATTACCTCTTTTTTGTTCTTTTGGGCGCCCGTTTTTGATCTCCCCTGAGGGCTTTTAATTCCTTGTTCAACATCTTACGCGATCCACCAGGAGGCAGATCTCCCAGCAGAATCGGGCCAATGGCGATCCTTTTGATGCGCATCACCGGATGTCCGATGTGCTCGAACACTCGCCGAATTTGACGATTTCTTCCCTGGCGTAGAACAACTTCATACCAGCAGTTCCTGGACCTTTTGAGACCCGTTATCTTACATCGAGTGAAGGACTCTCCATCGATCGTCAAACCATTACGGATCCTACTCAGCTTTTCCTCCGAGGGCTCTCCCCGAACCTTGACACGATATCGTTTTTCGATCTCTCCGGAGCGGGTGATCTTTCCGGTCAGTGACCCGTCATTGGTGAGAATCATGAGTCCCTCACTTTGGAAGTCTAGTCTTCCGGCGGGATAGAGTCGACCTCGGGACTTGACCAGGCCTGTGATCAATGGCCGATCTAGAGGATCCGACACGGAGCTCACCACCCCGGGAGGTTTGTTGACCAGATAGTATTCCAGAGGCTCGGGATGGATAAGCTTGCCATCCACCTTGATGTGATCTTGGCGCGGGTCGGCCTTGGTTCCCAGCTGGGTGACCGTTTTCCCATTGACGGTCACGCTGCCATCAAGAATGAGCTGCTCGGCTCTGCGGCGCGAGGCAATACCCGCCGCCGCTACGATCTTTTGTAAGCGCTCCTGCATGACGTATTAATGGATCCTTCCTGCTAAAACGAATTCCCTGTCTTCAATCGGCACGAAGACCTTTGCATAATCCCTGATCAGGACAGAATTTATGCACAATTCCGGCTGGTAGTAAAGAAAGGGGAGGCCCTCGGAACAGAGGGTAGCATGGGAATTTACTCTCCGGCGGGTGAGAGAACCTCCTCCAACTCCTCCAGGGTAGGCAAATCGGAGAGATCCTTTAGCCCAAAGTGAATGGCGAAGTCCTTGGTGGTCCCATACATGATGGGCCTACCGACTACCTTTTTCCGACCCCGGGTCTGGAT
Source organism: Acidobacteriota bacterium (assembly GCA_036445815.1). GTDB lineage: Bacteria > Acidobacteriota > UBA6911 > RPQK01 > JADFOI01 > JAPYTY01. The sequence continues at coordinate 7,568 of JAZFRU010000070.1, forward strand.
GAGCTTTTTCTCCAGAAGGGTTCGAATTGTGGAGCCGCTATTGACACCGCGAATATCCATGATTTCAGAAATGGTGACAGGCTGCTTGTAGGCAATCACGGCTAACGTTTCCAATGCGGCCAGCGAAAGTTTCGCAGAGGGCTTGGTCTGCAGGTAGGCTCGGATATCTTCATGATATTCAGGACGTGTCGTCAATCTGTAGCCCCCGCCAATCTCGCGAATCTCCACTGCAGCCTGGAGCGAGTTAAATTGAGACACCAGTTCGGTCAGAGTATTGGTCAAATCTTCCAGGGGAGTTTTGGGATAAACCTCCTGGAGTTCTGCGAGGGTCAGCGGATCGGTCGCCACAAAGAGCATGGCCAGAATGGGATTGGTCAGTCCTTTTTCAAACATGATTGAATTCGAATATCCTCGAATGCAGCTGTTTGAATGAGTCGAACTTCGTGCAATCTTGTGAGTTCGAGCAAGGCAAAAAATGTCACAACCAGATGAAGGTGAGAAAGTCCTCTTTCGAAGAAAAAGGAGAACAGAATCGATTCCTGGACACTCAAAAGACGCCTTATTTCCTCGAGTTTCTCCTGAACCGTCACACTTTCTCCCGCCACTTCAAGAACGATGCTCTCCTTGTAGCGCTCAACCATCTGGTGAAAGGCACTGACCAGATCGAACACGGTGGCCGAAACGAGTTCCCTTTCCTCTTCCTCGAACTCGTTCTCCCCTCGAGGCCACACGGAGAGTTCCACCGTTTCACGTACGTAAAGCATTTGCGCCGCTTGCTTGAATTTCTCGTGATCCAGAAGCTGCTGGACCAGGTCCTTGCGAAACTCCTCAATCTCCTGTTCTACCTCCGAGTTCGGCTCTTCGGGAAGCAGCATCCGTGATTTGATGTGAATGAGGGTCGCTGCCATCACCAGAAACTCCCCGGCGACCGTGATATTGAGATCCTTCATCATCTCCAGATAGTGCAGGTATTGATCCGCGATCTCGGCCAGAGCAATCTCGTAAATATCGATTTCCTGCTGGCGAATCAGATGAAGAAGAAGATCCAGCGGACCTTCAAAGATCTCCAGTCTTACGGTGTAAGCCTGATTCTGTATTTGAGGGGACGCCAAAGCGCCTGCTTCCATGGTCAATTCGGATGCCATTTCATGAACTAAGGTCCGCCCTTCCTGATTTGCCCGACAGCTCATAGTTTATCTTCATGGCCTGACGAACCTCTCCCATCGTTTCCCTGGCAATTTCGCGGGCCCGGGCGCTTCCTGTCACCAGTATTTCTCTCACGAAATCGGGAGACCGTTCGAGTTCCTTGCGCTTTTCATGCAACGGTTGGATGACGGGCAGCATTTGTTCCAGCAGCCGTTGTTTACAGTCGGTGCATCCTATACCTGCTGTCGTACAGCCCTCCCGGACCCATTTCTGACCTTCGCTATCGGTAAACACTCGATGAAAATCAAAAACAGGACACTTCTCCGGATCGCCTGGATCGGTACGCCGCATCCGGGCCGGATCCGTAACCATCTTCATTATCTTCTTGGCTGCACTCTCCGGATCGCCGGAAAGGGGGATATCGTTGCCGTAACTCTTGCTCATCTTTCTGCCGTCGGTACCCGGTAAGCGCGCCATCTTGGTGAGTTTGGACTCGGGTTCGGGAAAGACGGTCCCGTAGAGGTGGTTAAAGCGCCGGGCAATTTCGCGACACAATTCAATGTGAGCCAACTGGTCTTCGCCGGTCGGAACGGTATGGGCCTTGTAAAGGAGGATGTCGGCTGCTTGCAGCAAAGGATATCCCAGAAAACCATAGGTGGAGAGGTCCTTATCCTGGAGCTGCACAATCTGCTCCTTGTAGGTGGGAACACGCTCTAACCAGGGAACCGGAACGATCATCGACAAAAGAAGATGCAATTCGGCATGTTCGGGAACCAGTGACTGAACCATGATGATCGATTTCTCGGGATCGATCCCACTGACCAGCCAATCAATAGCGACCTCTAGAACGCTCTCATGAACCTTCCCTGAATCTTCATATTCAGATGTCAGGGCGTGATAATCGACGATTCCGTAGATGCAATCATATTCATCCTGCATTCGGACCCAGTTGGCCAGTGCCCCCAGATAATTGCCCAGGTGGAGCCGGTTGGTGGGCCGCATCCCGCTAAAAACTCGTTTTTTCATCAGTTAGAGCGATAATCTCCGTACCCAAAGAAGGATCGGCCTTAAAACCGTTTCAAAAACCCCTGACATCAGGAGTACCACCAACAGAATCAAACTGTAGGGTCGGATCCTGTCCAGGACCGTTGCCAGATTGCTGGGTAAAACCCCGGCCAGAATCCAGCTACCGTCAAGCGGTGGAATGGGAAACAAGTTAAAGACGGCCAGAATGACGTTCAAAACCAGCCCCGTCTCGCACATCAAAAACAGGGGATAAATCCAGCCGTGGTCCCGGAGCGCTAGCGGATCCATCGCCGAGGTTATCATCTTTACACCTATTCCAAACATGACCGCCATCACGATGTTACTGGCGGGCCCCGCAGCCGCAATCAAAAGGTGATCTTTTCTGGGGTTTTTCAGGCGAGCCGTATTGACGGGAACCGGTCTGGCCCATCCAAAGATAAATCCTCCCAAGTAGAGTCCCAGCAGAGGAAAGACGATGGTGCCCATGGGGTCGATGTGGCGCACAGGATTCAAGGTGACTCGTCCCTGGTGTCGGGCGGTCGGATCTCCCAACCAGTCCGCCGTCCAGGCATGAGCGGACTCATGAAGACTCAGTGAGAAGAAAAGAACGGCAAGAGTCATCAAGACCACAGAAACATCGATCCCACCCAGGTTCACGTCCCGGATCATAACACAGGGCTGGTTGGGAAAAGGGTGTTGCGGAAGATGCCATCCTCGAATTCCCCGCCAACAAATTCGTCAACTTCACCCTCTGGTTCCGCTAAAGTGCTGATATAATATTCTCCTCGTGAGCACACTGTTATTTAATGCTGCCTTCGGATTTTACCTGGTGGGGTTGGTTCACAGCGTAGCGGCCTTTGTTTCCAAGAAGGATCTGTTATACAAGATCGCCTTTGCCTCGGTTGGGGTCGGATTTTTTCTCCATTCTTCTTTTATTATTTACAGGGGAGTTGAATTAGCTCACCTCCCCTTGACGGATTTGAAGGAGGCACTGGCCTTTTTCGCCTGGACCGTATCCCTGTGTTTCGTTATTTCCCATCTTCGCTATCGAATCAAGCCACTCGGGCTCTTCTTGCTCCCCCTGGTGACGGTCCTGATGCTGGGGACCATCTTCATCAAATCATCCCCGGTACCGGAGATTCTGAGCGGTTCATGGTTTTACTTGCACACCGTCTGTCTCTTTCTGGCCTACGGAATGTTTTTTATGACCTTCGTTGGCAGCTGGCTCTACTTGTTTCAGGAGCGTGAGTTGAAGGGGAAAAAACCGAAAACCTTTTATTACTGGCTCCCTTCACTGGTCCTACTCGACGATCTCTTTTATAAATTCTTGATCGCGGGTTTCTCCTTCATGACCCTGGGCCTTTTGGCGGGCGTCATCTGGGCTGAACAGGATTGGGTGCAAGGCTGGCAGGATGACCCCAAAGTCATTGCGGCCCTGGTGACCTGGGCCATCTATCTTCTGTTGATCTATCTCCGCCTGACAGCAGGGTGGCGAGGCAAACGAGCCGCAATCATAAGCATGGCCGGATTTCTCTCGATCCTCTTCACCTTCCTGGGAACGCGTTATCTAGGTGGGTTGCACACCTTTCAATAGAGATGCTCTATGGATCTCGTCGTCGTAGGCCTCAGCCACAAAACTGCACCTATTGAAATACGTGAGCGTATTGCCTTCCCCGAAGAGCACCTCCCGACGGCTTTGCAAAGGTTGTTAACCGAGTCCGAGCTCAGCGAAGGGATGATCGTCTCCACTTGCAACCGAGTTGAAATTCTTGCCCACGGGAAAAACAGTCACCGCAAGATCGTCGAGTCGGTGAAGAATTTCCTTTACTCCTACCATTCTCTGAGTCCTCCGTTTCTGGAAGACTACCTGTATATCCATCGACGAAACGAGGCCATCAATCATCTGTTTCGTGTGGCCAGTAGTCTGGACTCCATGGTGGTGGGAGAACCGCAAATTCTTTCCCAGGTGAAAAAGGCGTACAGCATGGCCTGCCTGACTGGAAGCGTAGGCAGACAACTCAATGACCTGATTCCCCGGGCTTTCTTCGTGGCCAAAAAAGTGCGAACTTCAACTCGAATCGGTGCAGCTGCGGTATCTATCAGTTCAGTAGCGATTGAATTGGCACGTAAGATCTTCGGAGATCTGACCGACAAGTCCATCTTCTTGATTGGGGCTGGAAAAATGAGCACCCTGGCTGCAAAAAGCCTCCTCGAGAGCGGCATCCAGCAAATCTATGTCACCAATCGTACCGCTGAGCGTTCCCGTCAAATGGCGGCTGAATTCTCCGGGCAGGCGGTTCCCTTCGAGGATCTCAAAAGTCACTTGATCCATACCGACATCGCTTTGGTCTCGACCGGTGCCGATTCTTTTATTCTGACCAGGGCTGACGTAGAGGGCATCACCAAGAAACGAAAATATCGCCCTCTGTTCATCATCGACATCTCCGTTCCTCGCAACGTCGACCCGGAGGTCAATCAATTGGAAAATGTCTTCGTTTACGACGTTGATGACCTCCAATCCGTGATCAATGCCAATGTCCAACAGCGGCAGCAGGAAGCGGTACTTGCCGAAGAAATCGTGGTCGCTGAGGTCTCCAACTACGTCAAGCTAACGGGCACCCGAAGTTTGGGCCCTGTGGCGAGCGCCCTGAGAACCCGCATCGAAACGATGTGCCTGGAAGAATTAAATACGCGCCGTCATCAGTTCACAGAGGAAGAATTCGAACAAGTGGAGAAACTGTTGAAAAAAGCCGCTCACAAAATTGCGCACCCCTTAATCACCAACCTGAGAGATCCTGGTGAGAGTCCCCGCCAACAACTCTACAAGGTCGAATTGTTCAAAAAGATATTTCAACTGGAAGAGGAATCATGAGACCGTTGGTCATAGGGGCCCGGGGCAGTCGACTCTCTCTTCAGCAGTCAGAAGGGCTTCAACAGGCACTTCAGGCTCACCATCCCGAACTTGAAGTACGCATCGAGGTGATCCGCACCACCGGAGATAAGATTCCAGCTACCGCTCTGCCGCAATTTGCCGCAAGCGTGAAAGGGTTATTCGTCAAGGAAATTGAAGAGGCTCTTTTACAGAAAAAGATTGATGTGGCCGTCCACAGCTTGAAGGATCTTCCCACCGAGCTACCGGATGGACTGGAGCTGGCCTCAATTCCGGAAAGAGAAGACCCTCGTGACGCCCTGGTCACAACCTCTCCCCCGATCATGTCACTCGACGAATTACCAGAAGGCACCAAGCTGGGGACGGGATCGCTGCGCCGCCAGGTCCAACTGCAACACCTTCGCCCGGATTGGATCGTCATGCCGATTCGGGGAAATGTGGACACGCGTATCCGAAAGATTCAGGAACGGGGTCTGGATGGAATCGTTCTGGCCGCTGCGGGATTGCGGCGCCTGGAAATGGCAGAGAAGATTTCCTACACCTTTACCCTGGATGAAATGGTGCCGGCCATTGGCCAGGGGGCTCTGGCTGTGGAGATCCGCTCCGATGACGACGAAACTCGCCATATCGTCCAACCTCTAGACCATCCAGAAACCCGAATTTGTGCCCTGGCTGAACGAAGGTTCCTTCATTCCATGGGCGGCGGATGTCAAGTCCCCCTGGGGGCTCATGCCCGGATCATCAATGGCTCGGCCATCTTTTCAGCGTTCGTGGGCAGTCCGTCCAGCCTCGAGTCGATCAGCAAGGTTTCCAATGGACACCCTCAGCAACTGGATAAACTTGCCCTGGATTCGGCGGAATTTCTCCTGTCTCACGGGGCCGATAAAATTCTAAAAGAGGTCGAGGCTCAATTCCCTTCATGACTAGAACCCTCATTTCTCACACCTTCTCGCACGAAGCGGTGCCGCCTTCATCTGAGCGAAGCGACGAAAGGGCCGGCCTGACAAGGCGCTCGACCGAGGCCCCCGCAAACGTACTGTACGGTACGTTGAGGAGGCCGAGGGGGACCCCGCCTTGCGGGTCGTGCAACACAGTCAGGGTGGATCATTATGCCGATGCAGTAGAG
>JAZFRU010000071.1:0-2001 GCA_036445815.1 Acidobacteriota bacterium
TGGAACCTGGAACGTGGAACGCGGCCGCGCGGAGCGAGGCCGCTCCTCCCCCCTCAACGACGCTTCCTGAGGTCCTCGAGGGTCGAAATGACAGCCCCATCGGGCCTGAAATCGTACTTCTCGGAAAAGGCCGAGTTCAGGAAGATGATCTTCCCTCCCAGTAGGGTCATCAAGGATTGAGTTTCAGAAATCTCCTCTTCGGCAACCGTCAGGTAATCGCGGTCCAGCACCACCAGGTCGGCCAGCTTGCCGACCTCGATGGACCCCAGTTGATCGCCCTTGAGAACATAATTGGCTCCATTTTGGGTCGCGACTCTGAGAGCCGTTTCCCGGTCCACCCTCTGATCCGGCCCCCATACCTTGCCGTCTTCGTCCTTGCGTGTGATCAGTGTTTCCACGCCGTCCCACAACCCTTCCAGAGAGACATTGATGCCGGCCTTCAGCATGCTCTGGATCGGCGCCACGAAGACATCGGCCACGGAATCTCCGAAAGCCTCTCCGACCATGGAGGCGCGGTTCCCTTCACCCAACGGTTGACAGCTCAACATCACTCCAAGCTTGGCCACCCGCGGAATGTCGCGGGGATCAATCATCGTGCAGTGGTCCATGGCCCAGCCCTTGACCGCTCCCGGGTTGGCCTGATCGATACGCTCCATCTCCGAGATGAGACGCGAGTAGGATTCATCCCCGGAGGTGTGAAGATTGGCGGAACGCAGGCCGTCCTGGGCCACCTGATTGAACCACTCCATGAAGTAGTTGGCCTTCAGCGGCGCTCCCTTGGTGGCTCCCGCATACTCGATGTCCAGGTTGCACTGTCCACGAGGCCACCACTCTGACAGGGCCGCCAGACCCATCAGAGAACTTTCTTCACCTTCAGCTGAGGCCACCGCTTCGGAGTCCCGGTCAAGTGAGATACACATTCTGGAACCCGCCCCGTCGACCCCCCGGGCACTCATCGAAGTGATCCACACCATATCGGTGCCCGCACCCATCTTGTACTCGGCGTTGTCGGCATCCGGTATCCCAAAGGTCCAGCTGACCCCGTAGCCGTATCGAACCGGCAGTTCGCCTCGTTCGTCCAGCCACTTGTAAAGATCCACCGAAAAGCCGTGCAGTCCCCCGGAAATCGTCGTGTTCCCGACCGCCGCTCGTTCTTCCAGACCCTTCTTGTAGAGAGGCGCCATGACTTCGATATCCGGCTCGGGCCCGAATTCCTGCACAATGACGCGTGCGGCCGGAGCCTCCAGATGACCGTCGGGCCGACCCTGATCATCCACCCAGTAGCGCCCGTAGGTTTCGATGAAGTCTCCATGCCTGGCCCACAGCGCTTCAATGGCCTTGCTGTTGACCAGAACCATGTTCAGAATCGGCACTCCCAGGGAGAAGAAGATGGGATTGTCGGGAGTGGCCTTGTCCAGTTCCCAGCGGTTCAACTCATCAAAGAGCAGCCGGGCATGCTCTCCGCTCGGGTTGGTGGAGAACTGAATCCACTCTCCCGGCTCGAAATCAACGGCCTCCATGGTGTCGCGGATCTGCTTGATGACATCTTCCGTTGTCTTCACCGTGTTGAAGTTCAGAGGAAAGCGTTTACTTTCGGTGGCAGGCAGCCTCCGGCCATAACGCCCGGGGGATTCCATATGCACGTGGGTATGAATCAGACCCGGCGTCACGGTCTTCCCTTCCAGGTCAATCCGCAAAGTGTTCGATCCGGCCAGTTTCAGGACATCCTGGCTGGTTCCGACGGCCAAGATCCGGTCATCCTTGACGGCCACCGCTTCGGCAACGCTGAATTGCGCATCGACGGTGAGCACCTTCCCGTTATAAAGGATGGTGTCGGCATTTCCCTGACCGACCGATACTCCAACACTCAGAAAAAAATAGGCTGCTGCAAAACCAAAGATTCCCTTTTTCATGGCTTTCTCCCTCCGGAATTCACGAACGACGGCCACTTCGACCCGGACAGACTCCACCTTCTGGCAGTCCAGAAGGAAAGTGTCCCTA
>JAZFRU010000072.1:0-11438 GCA_036445815.1 Acidobacteriota bacterium
GATTTTGACTCAGAAGATTGCGGTTGGATCGGAACCGGGTTGCTTGACGAAGGATTTTGTTTTCGCTTTCAAGGTGGCTCAGTTCCAGCGTCTCTCGAATGAAAGAGACGACCCTGGCGAAGTAAAGGGGTTTCAGGGCTTCCACGATGCGAAGCTTTTTGGCCCGGTCCCGGGTGCAGGAATAGGCCGAGAGGAAGCTATAGACAATGTCCACCCAGAGAAGGGCGGAGAGTCTGAACCGGTTTTTCTGGAACATCGGTTGAATTTGTTGAGCCGCATCAACCGAAAGGATTTGTCTGATCAGGTTCTGGCGGGGGACGAATTCCTCCACCGCCACCCGTTTCAACCGCTTGTAGTCGACGCCCAGCTCCTGGGGCTCGGAGAGCAGTTCTGTGCTGCCGAAGACCGGGGGTGAGCTTGAGGCCGCCCCATTCATTATCCACTGGTCCTTCGATGCCAATAGCCTGGAAAATAAGGTGTCCACCACCTGGGTAAACATTTCCCCTAATTTGGGAGCACTGGGCTTGTGGATCTTACTGCCCAAAACGGTCTGGGCAATGCTGAATCCTCCCATCAGGGCCTCAATCGTCATGAAGATGTCCACTCCATACTGGCGAACATTCTTCCCCCAACTCCGACTGATCCAATGATCCATCAGTCTTCCTGAAAAAGCGAAATCACCTCCAATGGGCTGGCGAATCTTTTTGCCCAGGAGACCAAAGAGCAAGGGGTAACAGATATGGTTGGTGATGGTCCCGTCGTATTCGTTTCGGCTGTACATCGGTGCCACGAATTCATAGCCCTCCAGGACGGGCTCAGCAAGAGACCGGGGCCAGGCGGGGCTGATACTTCGAAGATCAGCATCGACCACGACAACGGCCTGAGGCTTGTAGTCTTGGAGGTAGGTGAACAGGTTGTGAAAGTTGTGGCCCTTGCCCTTGATTCCCGAAGGGGTGGAGAGGTAGACCTTGGGAATGTCGAGACTCTCAGCACCCAGGAAAGCATCGACCGTCCCGTCCTCGGAAGAATTATCGACATTGACGATGGCCGTTTTGAGTTCTGGGAAGTACTGTTGAAGGCCCTGGGCCACTTGTTCCACAACGAACGCGATGTTGTCGGCCTCGTTGTAGGAAGGGATCCCTACTGCCAGATCCACCGAATGACCCCTGAGATCGTTTCGAACTATAAAATCTTTGCTCATTTGTGAATTTGTGTCAACTTGCCAAACAGATCCCCATCCTATGTAATGACAAAGAGTTAGCCCAAAATGCTTATACCAAAAATATCTGACCATGACGTTTTATCGGATGAGAAACATCTCGGTTTTGAATACCCCGCTGGGTCGATACAAGGACCGTGATGGATTTGAGGGAGAATGGAACTCGACTGGACGAAGGTCACCAGTGAAGTGTAGTATCGGGCAAGTATCATCCGCTCTTTTAGTTAAACGGATTAACGTATCTTTTTTTACAGGTGTCTGAAACGTGAATGACGAAACACCCCGGCAACCAGATCCCCGTTTGAGGGTAGGGTTTACGGTGATGATTGAGGTGGAAAAGCGGCAGACCAAGGCCTCGGTGACGCTGTTGACCGAGACGGAAATCGTTGTCGAACTTCTTTCTGACAAGGCCGGTCCCTTGTTTGAAGAGGGAGGAAAGGTTCGAGTCAAGTACTGGGATAACAGCGGCATTTATTTTTGTAGTGGCGAGGTGCTCCGAGTCTCCGGAATCTCTTTGGCAATCTCGGTCTACAGTGAACCGATTGCCATGCAGCGGAGAGGAGTCGCCAGACTCGCCTTTGAAGTACCGATGTCAATCCGGGTCACGGAATCCTCTCATCAAGGGCTCGCATCTCAGAAGGTGTATCAGGCCAAGACTCGAAACATCAGTGTGGGGGGATTGAGCTTTGAATCGACTCTCCCATTGAAGACTGCTGATGTGTTGGAGTTACAAATCGACTTGCCGTCACAAAAAATAGGGACGACCGGAGAGGTGGTTTCCTCAGCAAAAGCGTTGAAAGATGGGGAGAACGTCAACGCCATAGGCGTTGAGTTCTTCGATATCCCTTCGGAAACCAGGAATCAACTCATGGAATTCTTGATGGAACACACGACCGCGGAGGACGTCGAGGACTAACCTGAACGGTGTGATTGAAACCAGCCCCTGATGGTTGGTTTGATCACCTTGCCCATCGCGTTTCGGGGAAACTCGGTCACCGTCAGGAACTCGGTCGGGACCTTGTAGGGGGCCAGTCTCTCCTTTCCCCAGCGCCGAAGGTCATCAGGCACGGATGAAACATCCGAACCCAGAATGAGAGCCGAACATACCCGTTCTCCCCACTCCTCATCTGGGATTCCGACCACCGCACACTCTTCGATCAGGGGATGAGTCCTGAACACCTCTTCGATTTCCAGAGCGGATATCTTATGCCCGCCGGTTTTGATGATATCGACGGAACTTCTGCCCAGGATACGATAGTAGCCATTTTCAAGCTTGGCCTCATCTCCGGTGCGAAACCAGCCATCCAGAAATGCCTTCTTGGTCGCCTCCGGTCTTCCCAGGTATTCCTTGAAAATGCCCGGCCCCTTTACCTGAATTTCGCCCATCTGGTTGGCTGCAGTGATGACCTGGTTGGACTCGTCCGTCAGCCTTACCTGCACACCCGGTAGAGGCAGGCCCACGGAACCCGGTCGGCGTTCACCTTGAAGCGGATTTGACAGGGCCATCCCGATCTCGGTCATCCCGTATCTTTCAAGTAGCCGGTGGCCGCTGATGTGGTGCCACTTTTCAAACATATCGATTGGGAGGGCGGCTGAGCCGGATACCATCAACCGCAGCTTGGAACAGGATTTGGACATCCTGTCGCGTTCCTGTGGGGAGGCCTTCTCCCATCTGGAAGTGAGTTTGGAGTAAATGGTCGGCACTGCCATGAACAGCGTGAAGTCCTTATTAATGAATCGATCCCACACTTCGACAGCCTCGAATCCGGGTAAGAACTCACAGTTTGCTCCCGCCCACAGAGCACACAGAAGCGCATTGACGATGCCGTGAGTGTGATGAAGCGGAAGAACATGCAAAATGCGGTCGTTTTGAGTCCATTGCCAGGCTTCAACAAGGGTGGTGATCTGAATGGTGATGTTGTGGTGGGTGCTGACAACCCCCCTGGGCTTTCCCGTTGTGCCGCTCGTGTAGAGAATCATCGCACGCCGGTCGACGTTCAGGCGGGGAAAGGAAGATCTCTCGGAACGGTCTATTTCCGAGGTGAGGTGAAGGGGAATGTTTTGGGTAGTGGTGATGGGATGCAGCACGTCATGATAATTGGGATGGGCAATGACGACCTGGGTGTCACTGTCCTTGATAACGTATTCCAATTCCGGCGGAGGATGAGAAATGCAAAGGGGGAGGGCCACCCCTCCTGCCTGCCAGATGCCCCACTGGACTGCCGCGTAGTCAAGTCCCGGGGGGACCATGAAAGCCACCGCCGCTTCCTCCAGATCATCTATGTCCCTCAGTAAATGAGCTGAAATTTGCTGAGCGGCAACCAGTAGTTCTCGGTAGGTGTAGGTTCCCTCCTGATCGGTGATGGCGGGAAGTTCCCCGTGTTGGGAGGCTCTTTCCAGCAGGGGAAGCATTCTCAACGGGGGATGACCTGGATGGGCACAGCCTGGGATTTCTGCTGAAACCCTGCGACGGTCCCTCCCCAGTTGTAGATCGTCGCTCCCTCATCCCAGTAATTGATTTGAATCTCATCACCCTCTGTGAAGACGGGTTCAATGCTACGACTTCGAAGCCTGAGCCAGATCGAGTCCGGAGAGATTCTTTCGACAATGGCGGCGATCTGCGCATCTGACGATTTTTGTATGGAAACGGCCAAACCCTTTTTCAGGTAATCGCCGAAGACTCCCAGGACCGTCTCTGTCATCGGCTCATAAACCTCGAAATAATCAGGAGATTCATGACAAGCTTACCTTGCGAAACGGTCTTGTTTATGTCCTGCTGCATACCCTTCGATTTTACCGTAATAGACCAGCAAAAGTCATCTCACGGGCAGGGAGCGGTGGTTTCGAGGTCGGATCTTCCCATCGATTAGCTGGATGATCTGGGGAGAGAGTGTGCTTGTGTCGTCATCAATTCGACCGATTCGGAAGGCGATGGGTCGCAGTCACATTCAGACAGGAACGCCATCAGATCCGACTGATCCGTATCGGTGAGTTGAAGGAATTGAAAGGCGGTCAAGTAGACGGTCTGACTGGATCTTTTAAATGAAACTGACCGGACCACCCAGCCGACGACATTGATCTGGCTGGATTGGGAGAGAAACAGGTGGACATCCAGTTTATCCCCAACCCTGAGGCATATCTTGGTCTCGAATTGGAATCCGCCAACACTGATATTCTGCGTGTGACAGTCGGTCAAGGTTTCCCCAATGATTTCTCGCTTGGAAGCATCGATCACGGTGAAGTCAAGCGGGATGGACAAAGACACTCGAAAGGATCGACGGCGCTGAAGAGTGATGCCTGGATTGGGGATCAGCACGGAAACGTGCTGAAAATCAGGACCAACGATTTTGTTGATCTCAGCGTCCCAGCAATAAACGATTGCGTCTTCGTCCCAGTACTTGACTCGAACCTGATCACCGTTTTCGAAAGGGGAGTGCCGTTGGTGTCTCGCCAGCCTCAACCATGCCTCATCGGGACTGTTGGCAACCACCTGGGCCGGAATGTCCGGGCCTCCCCTTCTGCTCACGGAAACACCTAGGCCGGGTACAAGTTCGCAACTGGTGGTCCCATCGTGTCGGCTCATTTATCTAAAGATTGTAATCATGACGGTCGATTGTGGAGGTGACGGCGGTCACTTAATTCGAAAACTTATATAAATCCATTTCGAGGTGGAGAGAGGAGGAGTGATTCAGTAAAATGGGGGAAATGGCTAGAAGCAGGTCGGTAGTTGTGGGTCTTTTCCTTATCTGGAGTACGGTCTATATCTTCGCCTCACCTTTGGGAACTTCTCAATCCTCATCCGGTAGAAACCCATCCGTGCTCTCATCTTTGACCGGCAGTTGGGGCCCGTATACCGCTCAAGAGGAGATCCGGATCGCCAACTATTTGAAGAGGCAGACGCAGTCCTATTTCAACAAGCTGGAAAAGCTCGATCCGGAGGCTTTCATGGGAATGCCCTTTGTGGCCGATGAAGAAGCAGCGGAGATCATGGCGTTGACGGTTTCTGACCTCATGATTTCTTTGAAAGAGATGATTGATACCCTGGCACTCATGGAAAGTCTTTTCGAACAGCGCCCTGTCGATTACTCTCAAAGCGCAGCTCTGCTCTGGCTAACGATCGTGAAGGACATTTCACTTGAAAAAGAAAACGCTAAACAACTAATACAACTGGGTTTGGTGGATTCTAATTGGTTTTACATCGTCGACGTGTCCCTTCCTCGGTTATTTTCGCGAATTCTGGAGCCCCGGTTGACGGAATCGCTGAGAAATCAAAGACGTTAGCCTGCTCAATTCAACCTACTTGCCGCCAGGCGCCACCGATCATGAATTCGATGCCGGTAGAACGGTGGGAAGGGTGAGCCCGGAAGGTTTGGATCCTCCCGGGCGATGGCGAATAGCGGAAGGTAAGGTTGGTGTAGACGCCAGTTGTCAGTATGTCGGCTTTCCAGTCAAAAGGTTGAGATGGGCGTCACCCCGCCTGGTCCGGAGGGTGGATGGTTTCTCGTCAAGAGGGCCTGCCGAGGTCTCTGATAAGGTCCGACCGGGTGAACCCCTGACAGGATGCCGAATCTTTACGGCGAAGCAGGGAAGACCCTGTATCGCATGGAGGTTAAAACCCGTATTTCTCACACCTTCTCGTCACGAAGCGGCGGAAGGGCCGGCCTGACAAGGCGCACGACAGAGGCCCTCGCAAACGTACTGTACGGTACGTTGAGGAGGCCGAAGGAGTACAACACAGTCAGGGTGGATCATTGCGCCGATGCAGTAGAGGGGGTGTGAGAAATGCGGGTTAAAGCCCTTCCACGATCACGCCATTGGAATGGGTCGCTGCCAGACGCAATGCCTTCAGGTCACGGTATTCCTCTGAGTTGTACCACTGGCGGGCCTGTTCCAGACTGGGGAATTCCAGCACCACCAGGCGGACCGGGCCCCAGTCCCCCTCAACCACCTCGAGTTCCCCGCCCCGCACCACGTAACGGCCACCATACTGTTCGACGGTGGCTCCCACGCGTTGGCGGTATTCCCCGATCTTCTCCTCATCGATTACCTGGGTGATATCAAAGATGCAATAGGCAGACATGAGTCGTTCTCCTTGTATTTCATTCGCCTTGTCCCTGCACAGTGTGTCACGACGTTAGAGAGTAGGGCCAGTTGAAGTTTTCCTGGAGGCCTGCAGGTGTCGGCGTGAGGACCGTTCGGCGGAGTTGAGAGGGTCCGCAGAAACCAAGAGTGATGAATAATTCTGATAGAGTCTCTAGCCGGGAGTACGCACCAATGAACAACAAAGTTGCCGATAAGCCTTCTCTGACAACCGTCGGTTATGCCTTCAGCACGATCATCTGGCCTCGAAGGAAACTCCTTTTTGTAGGGCTTGTTCTCATTGTCGTCAACCGGTTGGCAGGTCTGGTTTTACCCGCGGCCAGTAAGTTCGTCATCGACAATGCGATTAGCCAGGGTGACCTGGACCTGCTCAGGGTGATTCTGCTGGTTGTCGCCCTGGCCATTCTGGTTCAAGCTGCAACCTCCTTTTTCCTGACACGGCTCCTCAGTGTTGAGGCGCAGCACCTGATTTCACAGTTAAGGGTCAAGGTGCAACAACACATCATCTACCTGCCGATTAGTTATTTCGACAATACCAAGTCAGGAGAGCTGGTCTCTCGAATCATGACGGATGTCGAGGGAGTCCGCAATCTGGTCGGAACGGGTCTCGTTCAGCTGGTTGGAGGAGTACTCACAGCCGTGGTGGCTTTTGGCCTGCTGGTCCGTATTGACTCCCTCCTGACGCTTTATGTGCTGGTTCCCCTGGTGGCCTTTGGGCTGATTTCCCTGAAGGCCTTCGGCTATATTCGGCCCGTGTTTCGGGAAAGGAGAAAGATCAATGCGGAGGTAATGGGCCGACTGACCGAGTCTCTTAATGGGATTCGAGTGATCAAGGGCTTCAACGCGGAAGGCCACGAGGTGGGTGTCTTTGAAAGGGGCGTCGATCGGCTCTTTCAGAACGTCAAGCAGTCCCTGACCGCCACCAGCCTGGTCACCAGTTCCGCAACCTTTCTATTGGGTCTGGCGGCGGTGGCCATCATGGGCATTGGGGGAACCAAGATCGTGGAAGGGGAAATGAGCCTGGGAGATTTCTTCGCCTTCACCCTTTACCTGGGGTTTCTGATCGCCCCGATCATTCAGATGAGCAACATAGGCAGCCAGATGACCGATGCCTTTGCCGGACTGGATCGAACAGAAGAAATTTTGAATACCCCACGAGAGGTCGACGATGTTCGGAGAACCATCGAGTTGGAGGACATTCGAGGAGACATCGTCTTCGAGAATGTGACCTTTTCATATGGAGAAGGCGTTGAAGTACTCAAAGAAGTCAGTTTTGAAGCTCCTTCTGGAACCGTGACGGCGCTGGTAGGGAGTTCAGGATCAGGAAAAACGACCATTGCTGGACTGGCGGCCTCATTTCTGAGACCGGAACAGGGGATCGTGAAAGTGGATGGGTGCGATCTGTCCGAGGCCACACTTGACAGTTATCGCAGCAGATTGGGAGTGGTGCTCCAGGATGGCTTCCTTTTCGATGGGACCATTCGAGACAACATAGGGTTCGGCAACCCGAAGGCGAGCCGGGAAAAACTGGACGAAGCGGTCAAGGCGGCCCATGTTGCGGAGTTTACGGATCGTTTCGAGAATGGCCTGGACACCTGGATCGGGGAGAGAGGTGTAAAGCTTTCGGGAGGACAGCGCCAGCGGGTTGCCATCGCCCGAGCTCTTTTGGCGGATCCCAGGGTTCTGATACTGGATGAGGCCACCTCCAATCTGGATGCTGAAAGTGAGATTTACATTCAGGAAAGTCTGAAGACCTTGATGAAGGGACGAACCACCCTGGTTATCGCTCACCGCTTGAGTACCATTCGTCAGGCCCATCAAATTCTGGTAGTTGAGAAGGGGCAGATTGTGGAACGAGGAACCCACCAGGAGCTGGTCGAAAAAGAGGGCCGATATCACCAGCTGTATACCTATCAGGCCAGAATCTAACTCAGACGATCAATGCCCGGCTCGGGTGAAATCCAGCCTTTGGACAGGGTGAACCTCCCCAGTTTTTTCCGGAGAGGCCATCTATTTGTTAAAATAAAAGCATATGTGTGCAGAAGTAGACCGACCCGAAGGCGTTGATCTGGACAAATTGCGGATCTTCAAAGGACTGGATCCCGCCTCTTCAAGAGGACTGCTGGAGGAGTGCAGTGTCCAGGAGCTCCAACCTGGAGAGGTCTTGATTCGTGCGGAAGAGATCAATCATTCGCTTTACCTGGTCCTTTCCGGTCGCTTTCGTGTTCATCTGGATATGGACCAGGACGCGGTTGCGATGCTGACCCCCGGTGAAGTGGCAGGTGAAATCTCTCTCATCAGTGGGGAACCCACCTCCGCTTTCGTGATTGCCGACGAAATTAGCCGCGTACTGGTCCTGGATGAAAAAGCCCTGTGGTCTCTTCTGGATTCTTCACCCTTGACTTCTAACTTGTTGCTCTTGCTCTCCAAGCGTTTGTATGGCGCGGATCGAGTGATCAAGGAACAGGTACGACTCAAGAGTGAACTGGAGGAATATGCCATTGCCGATGCTTTAACGGGACTTCACAATCGGCGCTGGCTGGAAAAGATGCTGCCGCGGTTCATGCAGCGGGCAAAGAGAAGTGGGGGGGGGTTTAGCCTTATCCTTTTCCGTATCATTCCTCCCTCTGAGGATGACCAGATTGCCGAGTCGATCGATTTGAACGAATTGCTCTATGCCGTCAGCCGCAAGATCATGGATTCCCTTCGTCCAGGGGAGATCGTTATACGTGCCGGGAACGAGGATTTTATAGTGTTGCTGGCAGGGACGGATGCGCTGACTGCGAACAAGGTCGGAGGTCGGCTGTGCAGAGGCGTGATGAACCTCAGTTTTTCGGACATTGCAGGCGGAGAAAACCTTTCCGTAACCATGACCTATGGAGTGGCGGAAATGACCGATGAAGATACCTCCGGCACATTGGTCAGGGAAGCTGAGAACGATTTGCACACAGCCGGGGCATAGTAGCTCCTCGGTCAGGTTTGAGTTCTGTCGCAGCCGTTCTGTGAGCGATCTCCAGAGGTGATTTCGCCGGATTTTCCTCCTCTCCTGATTCTATTCAAACCCCGCCAGGTGGTACGGGCCTTTCCGTGATTGGGACTGATCTCCAAGCAGAGGTGCCCGGGGCAGTTCACGGTCCTGTGGCTTGTCGACGACATACAGGACATTCTCGTAGAGAAACGGTTCGGCCAGGGTCCTGAAATAAGGGACGGAAGCGGTGATCAGGAGCACGACTACGTCCGTCGGTCTCGTCCGATGTCTACCGTCAGACCCCATCTGCCTCAATGGTTACGTGTGGGGCCTGGTGTAGACTACAGGGACAATGCATAGGGTTTCTCTGGGGTTGTTGGCGGTGGTCTGGATCTGTTTACTGGCGGTTGGAGCCACCCTGACTGTCGAGCATTACGACGGCTACGAGTACATCCTGACCGGAATGGCGGTGGCGGGTGAGGGGACCTACTTCTTTCCGAAGAACCCTGTGTTGAGTACGATACTCTCCGCCCTTTACGGGATCTTTGAGCGTCTCGAGCTGGATACCAGAAGCCTGGCAAACTACCACCTGCCCTTGGTCATCCTGAATCTGGGTTTGGCTCTCATCGTGGCAAAATGGATTCGATTGTTTTGTCCCATTCTTTCCACTGTAACCATAGCGGCCATGCTTTGTGTCAATCGGTCTTTTATTCACTATGTTCCCTTTGCACTGCCCGATGTTCTGATCGCATGTTCGATAGGAATATGGTTGTACGCCGATGCCACGTTACCGATACGATCTCCAGCTGGAAAGATCTCCAGGATCATGATTCTGGGACTGTGTGCATTGCAGCGTCCGCAAACGGTGATTATCCCTGCAGCGAGCCTGTTGACAGCAGTCATCAAAGACAGGCGCAGGCTGGCCTCGGCCACGCTGATTGTTCTCGGATCGGTCGTGGTGTATATCTCCCTGAATACTGTCTTCTTTTATCGAGGCGTCATCCTGGGCTACCAGGGAGGACTGTCGAGTCTGGGGACCCAACCGAATTTGGTGCAGGCCATTACCGGCCAATTTGAATTTCTCTATTATTTCTTTGGCCGCCCCTTGAGCTATCCAATCCTGAGAGTGGCTCCCGTGAGTTCTTTGTGGGCATATTCCGGAGCCATGATGGATGCCTTGAACCCGATAGGGACAGGGTTGCTGGTTGTTGGCGTATTCCAGTTGAGAAAGTTCCGCCAGTCACCACAGTGGGATGGATTGATGGGAGGTGCATTGATCGGATCCCTTTGTTTTTTTATGTTTCTGCTTTACGTTCGTGCCACCGGGCCGGCGCGCTACATCACACCGTTGATTCCAGCACTGACCTTGATTGAATGTTTGGGGTTGGCATGGCTGACTCGAAGGAGGGCCGCTTTGGGAACTCTCGCGTTAGTGGGGGTCTTTTGTCTGGCGGTCATTCCTGAGGCGCGTTACTTCTATCATCCCTATTATCGCGCTGACCTGGAACGCAGAACCACGCGGAACATCAAGGAGTGGAGCCGCTCCGAGCCGATTTACTTTACGGGTTCAGCACAGAGCCCCTTTTATTCCCAGGAGAATGTCGTCCATGACTTTCAGCCAGACTTCTATGTGTATCGAGGTTTGCCGGCCGTCAATTTTTATAGTGGGCGCTCATTGCGTTATCTGGGGCAGGAGCCAACATTTCGGGCCCATGGGTTCCCCATTCCTGATGACCTGGACACGCTCATCGAACCCAATAGAACCTTGATTATTCCCCCGATGAGAATCTACCAGGAGGCACTCGTTCCGTGGGAATCCCTGGAGGTTCCTCCGGGTACTCAGGTCACCCCCCTGTACGCGGTACGCTGGTCGTTGGATTCGCCCCCGGGAACGCCCTGTTCTCCGAAGGTTCAGGAGGTGTGCGTCGAGGTCTATACCCCTTCACCCGGCATGGGGTTTTAGCCCGCATTTCTCACACCTCCTCTACTGCATCTGCGTAATGATCCACCCTGACTGTGTTTCACTCCTTCGGCCTCCTCAACGTACCGTACAGTACGTTTGCGGGGGCCTGGGGTACCCGCTTGCGGGTCATGCGCCGTGTCAGGCCGGCCCTTTCTTCGCTTCGCTCAGATAAAGGCGGCTTCGCTTCG
>JAZFRU010000073.1:0-13430 GCA_036445815.1 Acidobacteriota bacterium
GGGGCATCAATTTCGATGGGCGATGATTGAATGACTTCCGCACGGGCTGCAGGAGGTGCAGGCCAGCGCAGGAAAAACAGCACCAGACCGGCTGAGATCACGCCGCTGACAAAAACAATCTTCAAAAACTCACGATGTGACATGATGAAGTCCTGACCGCTAACCCCTGACCACTGACACCTGACCCGATGATTATCGCTCCGAACCCCTGACCGGGTCCAGTGCGCGGGGCTTCGGCCAGCCCGTTTCACGTTCCAGGATTCACGTTTCAGGAAACAAAGTGAAAAGTCTCGTGCCGAATTTGGAGAGCCGCTCGTGGAGCGGCTGCTGCAATGGCTTGCCCCTGGTCGAGGGCTCAAGGACCTGCTCCCCTCTCAATTCCTACCGTCGAGTCGTCGCGTAGTAGAGACTGTTGAAGAGAAACTTGTAAGTGCCCCGGCTCTGGGCTCGAAACTGAGTTCGGAAGGGAATCAGGATCATTCTTCCCTTCCCCGTCTTGAACTCGGCCAGTGCCGCCTTTTTCACCAGCGCCTGTTCACCGTCGAGCCAACCGCTGAGAAGGAGATTCTGGTCGGAATAATGGGCAATCGCCAGTCCTTGGGTCAGATCCAGGGAAGGACTGTGTCGAAACATCACGCCGATCTCTTCCTTCATTCCATAACCGATGGGGTGACTCTTGTTGACCCCCACACGCAGCAAAGACCCGGGAACATAAATTTGCTCGGAGGGCAATCGTCGGGGCACATTTCGTGCTCCCAGTTCCCATCGGAGAATCGGGAGTTCGGTCGCGTTGCCCAGAAAAAGTAAAGTGCCGCCCGATTCAGCATAAGCCTTGAGCCGGGCAATGCCCCGGCTGCCCAGACCTCCTCGGAACTCTTCCGGATAAGGCTCGGACAACCCATGCTCAAGAGTCTGGAGCGCCTGGTGAGGAATCACGATCACGTCATAGGCAGAGAGATCGCCTTCCCCGATATCCCGGTCCGTGAGGCTGTGGTAGGTGAATTCGTACTGCTCCAGGATCCATCGTGTCCAACCCTCATCAGAAGCGGGGCGATGACTCTTGTAGAGACCGATTCGGGGCATTCGAATCCGCTGCCATGCCAGTGCCGGCCATTGATCGACTCGGCGAACCTCCAGCGGAATGTCTTCGAGCAGTTCCTGAAACAGTGGAACATTCCCCTGGAATCGCGTCATCATTGTTCCTACCGGAAATCCTTCACCTTCGGCCCTGAATCCGTTTGGAGCCCAGTACACCGGCATTCCAGCTTTCAAAAGGCGATTGCTCAGGCGAGCAAAGGCGTTGCTGGAGTGTGAGAACAGCCAGTAAGAACCCGCTCCCCGAATTTCACCGGAAACCGGTGTGAGAGTTTCGATCCGGTCCAGGGTGGCCTGGAAGGGGTGATCCACCTGGTAAACATCCAGACCCAACTGAATACCCAGGGTATGAGCCGTGACATCGTAGGGTCGTTTGAGCGGTCCGCCGGGATAGCGCCGCAGTTCCGGATAATGCTGGACCTCCAACAGGGTTTTGGCAAAGCTGCTGTAGGGTTGTTGCATCAAGATGACGTAGCTTCCGGCTGGGAAACGTTGAGGCCCTTCGGAACCCGGGGATGTGAAGGTGGGCTGAGAGGATGTCACCTGAAAGGGATCCACCGCACGGTGAATCTCCACCATGCCGGTATCGAGCAATTCCAACAGGTCATGGAGGGATTGAGAGTCATGCTGGTCGGGTGGGAGGACAAAAGCGTAAGGGGTGGTGCGCTGAATGGCTCTGACCCCGATGCGATAAAAGTTTTCCAGCCAGTCCTCTCGGTGGCGAGAGGCATGCCGAAGCACTCCTTGAACCGCCAGTTGCTGATATTCGACGATATCTCCCACGGTCCATTGACCGCCCTTCCAGGGCGAGGGGAAATTCCCACTGGGCCTTCGAGCATCGTAGCCCCTTCCAGAAACCAATTGATTGCTCTGAATGTAAAGAGGAGTCGCCAGCCGGACACTCGCAGACTCCAAAAGGATTCGTGCTCCGGCATGATAGTGCTGATAGGCACGGGCCGGAGTATAGGCATCATAGATGGCACGAGTCACGACTCCCTGTTTGCCGGCCTCCGTGAGGGTAGACAGGAGGCTTGTTCCCAATACATCAATTCTCTCCAGTAACAGAGGGTCGACGTTGGGATCCACGGGTTCGGCAAAGGGAGGAACGAACATTCGCGCCCCGTAGGGACTCATCTCGTGCAGGTCCACTACGATCTGGGGATGCCACACGTTGTGAACCTCTTCAATGATGAGACGAGTCTCTTTCTGGGTGAACATATACCAGTCCCGGTTGTTGTCGTGCCCGGAATAGGGGTGGTGGAGCTCCGGGGGCAGGGTTCCCTCGGCGGCCGTACCCAGGGTTCGCTGGTACCAGCGGCTGACGATGTCCATGCCGTCTGGATTGACCGAAGGCACCAGCAGAAAAATCACGTTTCTGAGAACTTCCTCGGTCTCTGGATCGGTTTTTCGGGCCAGGTCGTAGGCCAGGGTCATGGCCGTCTGTACCGAGCCCACTTCATTGGGATGAATGGCACAGGTGGCCAGAACGACGGTTTTGGCTTCGGGGATAAGGTCCTCCACGGGGCCATCCAGCTGACGGGGATCCGCCAGTTGCTGCTGGAGACCTTGCAGATGATCCAGCTGGGCCAGCGAGTCGGGATGAGAAATCAAGACCAGAAGAAAAGGATTGCCATTGGTGCTCTGCCCCAGTTCCTGGACCAACACCCGATCGCTGCTGTCGCCCAGGGCCCTGAAGTACCTCTCAACCTGCTGCCACTCGGGTAATCGGCGATCGGTTCCCACCGGAAAACCCAGGAAATCCTGGGGAACGGGGATTTCTTGAGCTGCCAGAGGCAGGGTCAGCCAGATGAGGGCGAGGAACCGAATACTGGTCTGTCTCATTCTGTTTTGCCGGGCTCCTGGACCGTCCAATAGAAGACTAGACAACTCAACAGGGTCAGGATGGCCGCCCAGGTCGTTACCCCTCCATATCCCATTGTCGAGTATAGAGATCCCGACACCAAAACTGAAATCGAAATCCCTAACTGAGAAAAACCGTTTCTCAGGGCAATGAAGGATCCTCTCTTTTCAGTGAGGACCAGTTCCGTCTGCAGGGTGTGCAGGGCGGTCTGACGGAAACTTACACACAGGCTGATCAGGAAGAAGAGTCCAAATAACAGTCCGCCCCAGGGCAATCGATGCAGAGCCAGCAGCGAAACCGCCAGTAAGGTATTGGCCGCCAGGAAAACCCTTCGTTTCGTGAACCGATCGCTCATCCAACCTGACAGGGGACTGCCCAGAGCTGCCGCCACTCCCGCGGTGATGAACAGCCACGAGATTTGAACCGGCTGAAGTCCGAATTCCAGGTCCAGGTGGTCGGAGATAAACGTCAGGAATGCCAGAGTCGCTCCCGATACGCAGAAAGAGGTGACCACGGCCCCCCTTGCCTCCCTCTTCTTCAGGAGGAAGGGGTAGGTCCGCAGGTAGGATCCCAGCGAGAGACTGGGTTCAGGAGGCAGCGGGATGGATGGAATCCAGAATGAGCACGCCGTCAGCAGCAACCCCAGCATCGACGAGAAGAGATAGATATTTCTCCAGCTGGACAGTTCCGCGATCCAGGCGGCCAGGGGGATTCCCAGAATGAGGGCAGCGAAGTAGGAACTCAGGACGATTCCCATGATACGGCCCCGCCGCTGGTAGGAGAACAGGTCCCCCACCAGGCTGGAGGTGCAGGTGGAAAGAAGTCCTCCTGCCAGGCCCGCGCAGACGCGCAGGCCCAGAAGCTGATAATACGTCTCAGAAATATAGGTGCAAAGTGCTATGGCCATGAACAGAACCAGGCCGGTTCTCAGGAATATGAGTCGCCCAAATCGGTCAATGAAAGGGCCCAGGAACAAGCTGAATCCGGCTGCGGCCAGGGCGTAACCACTGAAGAGCCAGGCCAGGGTGGCCATGGAAACCTGAAACTCTCGACCCAGTGTCGGCAGTATCGGGATCAGGAGTTGATTGTCTACCGTGGCCAGGAATAAAACCCCGAACAGGGTGAAGATGATCAGTACGGTTCGATTCCCTGTTTCGGCTTCCACCGGTCCAGTTTCACGGTTCATGGGGAATGTTGCAAGAGAGAAGTGGCTCTACCCATGCCTCCTTGTGAATTCGTGCCATCCAGCGGGTCGTCTTTTCTGTCAGACTCCAGTGTTCACAATTCCCGGTCAGCCGGCCCTCTTCACCTTCGCATCCGGGAGTCGCACGTAATTGGCCGTCAGCTGCTGGGCGGTGCAGGTGTTTCCCTGTTTGAAACGGTGATAGGCCAGCCGGCAAAGCTGGTCCACCAGTCGATTGTCCGACCCCAGGATCTGGGCGTCCGGTTTCACTTTTGCAATGGTCTCCCGGTAGAGCTGAGCGCCTTCCCCGACCAGGACTCCATGATTCTGAGGCAGACTCGCCAGCCACTGTTCGGGGGCCAGGACCCGGGCTTCCTGTTCAGGGTGAACCGCAGTTTCGTCGATCGTGAACAGGCCTCCATAGATTTGTTGACGGCCGGCATCCATCATGGGGGCAACCCGGGAATGAAATCGTCCAAATCGGTAAGCCAGGGCTTCCAGGGTCGAGATCCCCACCGCGGGTTTGTCCAGGGCCTGGCAAAAACTCTTGACGGTGGTCAACCCGATCCGAACTCCGGTGAAGGAACCGGGCCCGGTAGCAACCGCAAAACAGTCGATCTCCGACAACGGTAACTCGTGTTGTTTCAACAGAAAGTCGACCATGTCGAGGATCGTCTCGGAGTACCGGAGGGGCAGCTTGGCCATGACCAGACCGATTACCTCCTGGTCACGGCTCAAAGCGGCGCCTCCACAGTTGGTGGCAGTATCGATGGCCAGGATGTGCATGGGGTTATATTCTTGTGCTATGTTCCCTTCGCGCTGTCGTGCGCTGGAGCCCGTTTCTCAGGATCGCAATGGCCCGGGAACAGCACTCTCGTCAGGCACGGAGAATTCACGACAGAACCAGGCATTTCAAGGGCAAAGCCTTTATTTCATACCGGCTTGTTAATGTAAAGCCTAATGGAAAAACGATCCCCCATGATGACCCAGTACCATGAGATCAAGCGGGAGCATCCCGGAATGCTGTTGTTTTTCCGGCTGGGTGATTTCTACGAAATGTTCTATGAAGATGCGGTTGCAGCCAGCCGGGAGCTGGAGATCACGCTGACCTCTCGCAACAAGGACGGTTCTGGCAGTCCCATTCCCATGTGCGGGGTGCCCTATCATGCCGTCGACAATTATCTGGCCCGCTTGATCAAGAAGGGCTTCAAGGTCGCCATGTGCGAGCAGGCAGAGGATGCCAGCCAGGCTCAGGGCATTGTCCGGCGCGAAGTCAAAAGGATCGTGACGCCGGGAACGGTCATCGAGGAGAGTGTACTCGATTCCAGAGAGAACAATTTCGTGGCGGGTCTTTTTAAAACCGATCAAAAGGTGGGGGCTTCTTTTCTGGATCTTTCCACCGGTGAATTCATGCTGGCCGAGTTTTCAGGGGACCAGGCGTGGGCCCAGATGGAACAGGAACTGGCTCACTTCCGACCAAGAGAACTGGTCATCCCAGAGGCCCAAAAGGAACTTCTGCAAAGCCAGATCAGCGGCGATCATAAAGCCCTGCAGACGCTGCAATCGGACTGGACCTTCAACCTGGATTACTGTCAACGAATTCTGCTCGAACATTTCCAGCTCACCACTCTGGAGGGCTTTGGAATCAATGGGCAGTCTGCCGCTCTGTCCGCTGCTGGAGCCTTGCTGCATTACGCCCGACATACCCAGAAAACTCCCTTGACCCATATCACCGAACTGAAGGTTTTCGAATCTCTCCGGTATCTCAAACTGGATGAGCCCACGGTGGAGAATCTGGAGCTTGTCAGAGGTCTGGACGGCAACAGACAGGGTACTTTGCTGGGGACCCTGGACATGACTCGCACGGCCATGGGAGCACGATTGCTTCGCCGTTGGCTGCTGCGGCCCAGCCTGGAGTTGGAAGAGATCAACGGGCGCCTGGATGCCGTCCAGGAGCTGGGGGCATCGGCGCTTGAGATGGGTCGGCTGACCAAGGTTCTCCATTCCATCCAGGACCTGGAGCGACTTCTGAGTCGCGTCACCCTGGAGACGGCCAATGGGCGCGATCTTCTGGCACTGAGAGATTCAATGCGGCAGCTTCCCGAACTCAGCCAGCGGGTTTCAAGTTACCAGAGTCCTCTTTTGTGTCAGCCCATGGACATTCTCGAGGATCTGGAAGAGCTGCTGACTCAGTCCATTGCCGAGGATCCGCCCGTCACGCTGACCGAGGGAGGGCTCATTCGCACCGGTTTTGATGCCCGAGTGGACGAGTTGAGGGAGATCACCCGGTCAGGGAAATCCTTTATAGCCGGGCTGGAAACCCAGGAGCGAGAACAGACGGGAATCTCCTCACTGAAGGTGAAATACAACAGAGTCTTCGGATATTTCATTGAAGTCACCAGGGCTCATCTGGATTCGGTTCCGGATCATTACACTCGCAAGCAGACCCTGGTGGGATCAGAGCGATTCATCACCCCGGAACTCAAGGAGTATGAAGAAAAAGTTCTGACCGCCCAGGAGAAGATCTTCGAGCTGGAAAAGACCCTGTTCTGTGAAATCCGCAGCCGACTCGGTGACCAGGCCCGTCGTATTCAGAAGGTCGCGCATGTCATCGCCACTATCGATGTGCTGGCCGCCTTCAGCGAGACCGCGCGCAAGCATCACTACGTTCGCCCCCAGCTGGATGAAACCCATGACTTGAAGATTCGGGCCGGCCGTCATCCCGTGGTGGAGGCCAACAGCAGCGAGCCCTTTGTCCCCAACGATCTGGATTGTGGCGCTGAAGGCGATCAGCTCTTGATCTTGACCGGGCCCAACATGGGAGGCAAGTCCACTTATCTGCGTCAAAACGCCCTGATCGTCATTCTGGCTCAGATGGGTTCCTTTGTGCCCGCCGACGAGGCCAGAATCGGCCTGGTGGATCGCATCTTTACCCGGGTGGGTGCCAGTGACAACCTGGCCAGGGGGCGCTCCACCTTCATGGTCGAGATGATCGAAACGGCCAATATCCTCAACGTGGCGACTCCCCGGAGTTTCATTCTGCTGGATGAAGTGGGTCGCGGTACGGCGACCTTTGATGGGCTCTCGATTGCCTGGTCGGTGGCGGAGTATCTACTGACCCAGGAGTCCCGCCGGGCGCGAACCCTTTTCGCCACCCATTACCAGGAGTTGACCAAGCTGGATACCCTCTACAAGGGGGTCAAGAACTACTGCGTGACGGTTCAAAAATCCGATCAGAAAATGGTTTTCTTTCATCGGGTTCAGCCGGGCGTTGCCAGCAAGAGTTACGGGATCGAAGTGGCCCGGCTGGCGGGTCTTCCTACCCCCGTGATCGAGCGTGCACAGGAGATCCTGGCCCGTCTGGAAAAGCAGGATCTGAAGCTTTTGGGCAGTTCTCGAGCGGCCGCCGATCAGATGATCCAGGAACTGCAGAAGAACCTCTTTTGAAGCGGGGGCACAGCCCCGAGCGTTTCACGTTTCAGGATTAACGACTCGCGTGAGACTCTGGAGTAAAGGGGGGCCAAGTTCTTTCGTCTCCGCAATTCTTTCCTTGCAACATGAAACGTGAACCGTGAAACTTGAACCGTGAATTTCATTCGGCGCTACTGGCTCCTCCTTCTTGTGGCTCTTCCCTTTTTCGTGGCCCTTGACGATTCTTCCGTCTGGGACAGCAATGAAGCCTTCTATGTCCAGACGCCCAGGGAAATGCTCCAGCGGGGAGACTGGCTGGTGCCCTATTTCAACGGTCAACCGAGACTCAACAAGCCGCCGCTCTCCTACTGGGTGGTGGCACCGTTTTATGCCATTTTCTCGGCTTCGCTTTTCTGGGAGCGTCTGGTCATGGCACTTCTGGCCTACGGATGCGTTTTGGCTGTGTTCGCAGTGGGAAGAATTCTCTATACCCATCAGGTGGCGCTACTGGCGGCGGGAATTTTTGCCACCACCTTTCGATTCCTGATCCTGGCTCGCCGGCTCTTAATCGATACCCTTCTGCTGTTCTGTCTGCTCTGGGCGATCGCTTATTTCCTATGGTGGCTGACATCGCAGCGTAAGAGTCATTTCCTTCTGAGTGCGACGTTCTTCGGCCTGGCCTTCCTGAGCAAGGGCCCGGTGGCGATTCTCCCTATTTTATTCCTGGCCCTTTACCTGTTCTGGACCGGCCGGTTGGGCCAACTGGCGCAGGCCCCCTGGGCGCAGGGAGGCGCTATCTATCTTTTTTTGTGCTCCTTCTGGTTCATCTTGCTGGGTGTGTATACCGGCTGGGAACCCGTGATCGGGTTTTTCCTGGAGGAAAACATCAGCCGTTTTGCCTCTCTTGAAATGGGCCCACGGCGCGGTGTGTTTTATTACGTGGGGGTTTTTCTTGGGGATTTTTTCCCCTGGTCCTTCTTCTTTGTGGCTGCCGCTGTCGGTTCCCTGTGGGGGAAGCGGCCCAGACCCGAACACGCCCTGCTGCTGGGGCTCTGGATCGTCAGTTACTTTCTTGTGTTCTCCCTCTCTTACAACAAACAGGAATATTACATTTTGCCCCTCTATCCAGCGGCTGCCCTGTGGATCGCCCATTACCTGGACCAGGGATTGCATCCGAGAGCTCTGACGGCATCGGTGGGGGGAATCCTTCTGGTTCTGGGGGGAGCCCTTCTGGTCATGGCCCAGGTCCTGTTCGGAGGCCTCTTGATGTGGATCCCCCTGCTGTTCTTGCCTGTCGTTGTGGTGGGCCTGTTCAAGAACCGCTGCTCCATGGCCATCGCCTGTCTTGCACTGTTTTACGCCAGTTCTTTTTTCCTTTATATGGGACCCTGGGAGGAATATAAACCGGTCCACCATCTGGCCCGGACCATGAGTCAAAAAATCTCGCAGGCTGGATCGGGAGATGAAATCGATGTGGGCTACTACAAGTTGGCATCCCCCAGTCTGGCCTTTTACCTGAACAGGCCCATTGTGGAACTGTCTGATCCGAAAAAAGCAGCCGCTCTTCTGGATTCGGAACGAGTGGTGTACTTGATTGTGTCTTCCCAGGACTATCAGGAACTGGCGGATGCCAGCCGCCGGCCATTGAAAATTGTGGAAGCCAGACCGAAGTTATATACTACCGGCCGAAACTTGATCGAGGGATTCCGCCGTGGCTCAAGCGACAACCTCCGAAACAACTGGATCCGTCCCGTCTATCTCATCAGCAACGCCCCGGGCGGCTGAGATGGAACTGGAACTGTCCATCGTCATCCCGGTTTTCAATGAGCGGGAGAACATCCAGCCTCTGTACCAGCAGCTCAAGGAGGCCCTGGCTCCCTGGGGCGACACCTCGGAAATTCTTTTTGTTGATGACGGCAGTATCGATGGAAGTACCCAGGAACTTCGAAATCTGACCCGGGTCGATGGAACGGTTCGGGTCCTGGAATTTGTGCGAAACTTTGGTCAAACTGCCGCCATGGCCGCGGGATTCGACCATGCCAGAGGACGGATCATCATCCCCCTGGATGCCGATCTGCAAAATGATCCACGAGATATCCCTCGAATCATGGAGAAACTGGCGGAAGGTTACCAGGTGGTGAGCTGTTGGCGGCGGGAACGAAAGGATGCCTGGTTATCCAGGGTCCTGCCCTCCCGCGTTGCCAACCTGTTGATCAGCTGGATCAGCGGGGTTCATCTGCATGACTACGGCTGTACCCTGAAGGGGTA
The DNA here is from genome assembly GCA_036445815.1 of Acidobacteriota bacterium. Taxonomy (GTDB): domain Bacteria; phylum Acidobacteriota; class UBA6911; order RPQK01; family JADFOI01; genus JAPYTY01. Next base: position 9,819 of record JAZFRU010000073.1, read on the forward strand.
TCAACGAGACGTCGTCCAGCATATTCGACTCTATGGCGAGATGCATCGATTTATCCCCATCTTCGCAAGCTGGGCGGGAGCAAAAGTCACCGAAATTCCTGTCCAGCATCACCCTCGCCTGAGTGGGGAGTCCAAGTATGGAATCTTTCGGACCGTCAAGGTCCTGCTCGATTTGATCACCGTTAAATTCTTGGGCACCTATTCCACCAAACCGATGTACCTTTTTGGTGGTGTGGGCCTGCTTTCCTTTGTGGGAAGTGGGGCCTTGAGCGCATTGACCCTGTATCAGAAATATTTCGAGGGAGTGAAGGCCCACCGGAATCCCCTCTTGCTGCTGTCCATTTTCTTGGCGATCGTGGGTGTGCAGTTCATCCTGATCGGATTGGTGGCGGAATTGATCGTGCGCACCTATCACGAGTCGCAGGGGAAACCGACCTATATCTTGAAGACTGACCGCTAACCGCTGACCACGGGTCTTCGACCCGCGCGTTTCACGTTTAACGTTTCATGTTTCACGTATCCGGAATGTGAGAGGAATCCGACCGCGGATCTTAGATCAGACAGTAAGCCCCATGTAGCGGCCGCTCGTTAGCCCGACTTCCTCACACCCGCTCTACTGCATCGGCACCATGATCCAGCCTGACTGTGTTGCATTCGTTCGGCCTCCTCGGCGTACTGCACGAGTACGCCTGCGATGCCTTCTCGTCCTGCGCCTTGTCAGGCCGGCCCTTGCGCCGCTTCGTGACGACCTGGTGTGAGAAAGACGAGCTTGAGCGGCTCTCTTCTTCTTCTTCTTCTTTCGTTAAACCTGAAACGTTAAACCCTCTGATCTTCGACTCGCGTTTCCCAACCGACCAGACATTAAACCCGCTGGCTTCGACCAGAACGTCAGGAATCTTTCGACTTCACTTCCAACCAGGGCTTCCTCTGGAAATAACTCTTGGCCAGCCGGGCGACCACCCCGGAGAGGAGCAGGAGGGCAATCAGATTAGGGAAAGTGACCATGCCCAGTGCCACATCTCCCAGCGTCCACATCGTGGAGAGGGCGAAGATCGCTCCGACAAAGTGCATGATGACGAAGACGATCTTGTAGGGAAGAATCGCCCTGGGTCCCCACAGGTAATTGGCGCAACGATCCCCGTAGTAGCTCCAGGAGATGGCCGTGGAAAACGCAAAAAGGAGGACGCTCAAGATCACCACATTACCGCCCCAGGAGCCCAGAGGCGAAAGACCTCTTTGAAAGGCCAGAGCGGTCAGCGGGGCTCCGTTTTCGACGGCCGATCCGTAGAGGGTTTCATAGGAGATGCCATCTGTGGCGAGAGCACTTTGTTCGGCAGGTACAATCATTCCAGTGAAGGGTTGCTCCTGGTCCCGGTCGATGAAAAATTCTTCTATCGTCACGTCATGCCAGGCCAGCCTGGCCTCGCCGTCGCCGAGGACCGGGCGACCGGCCTCCACCTGAATGTTCTCGGGAGCCGGAGCCGAGGAAATCCCGGCCTCCGTTTCCACCAGATAGCTGATGTCTCCGGAAAAGAGGTTCAACTCGGTTGGAACCTTCTCGCTCCAGACGCCCGTCGTGAGAATAACCAGCCCGGTCATGGAACAGATCACAAGGGTGTCGATCAGGGGGCCCAGCAAGGCGACGACGCCTTCGGCGACGGGTTCGTCGGTCTTGGCAGCGGCGTGGGCGATCGGAGCTGAGCCCATACCCGACTCGTTCGAGAAAAGACCCCGGCGGACCCCCCACATCAAGGAGGTGACGAACAAGCCGGCACCCGTGCCGGCCACCCCTGCCGAGGGTTGAAATGCTTCACGAAAGATCAATCCCAGGGTGGGGACCACCTGATCATAGTTGAAGAGCAGGATGACGAGTGCGGTGAAGCAATAGATAATCGCCATGAGGGGAGCCAGAATGCTGGTCACCCTGCCGATTCGGGTGATTCCGCCCACGATCACGGCAAACACCAGGGCCGCACTCGCCAGTCCGGTAGCCCAGGGCGGAATGCCCAGGTCGGTCGAGAGCACGTCGGCTACGGTATTGGCCTGAATCCCGTTACCGGTAAAAAAGGAGGTGATGATCATGGCAAAGGCAAAGAACATGGCCAGCGGTTTCCAGGCCGAGCCGAGGCCTTTCTCAATGTAGTACATGGGGCCGCCCGAAACGGTCCCGAAGCGGCCGTGACCTTCATCGTCCGGAGTCTCAATCGTCCGATAGTGCATGGACAGAGTGACCTCGGTGAATTTGGTGACCATCCCCAGCAGAGCCGTCATCCACATCCAGAACAAGGCTCCGGGTCCTCCAAAGTGGATGGCGAGAGCCACGCCCGCGATGTTCCCGATGCCTACGGTGGCGGAAAGGGCGGTGGTCAGGGCCCGAAAGTGGGAGACGTCCCCGGGAGTGGTCGGGTCGTCATATTTGCCCGAGGTGACGGCAAACCCGTGTCCCAGCCGGCGGAACTGCAAGAAGGCCAGACGAAGAGTGAGGAACAATCCAGTTCCCAGCAGGGCAACCACGATGATGGGAATCGATTCACCCGCCACTTTGGGGCCAAAGACCCAGGTGTAGTACTCCAGTTCCCCAACAATGGCCTGAAAGAAATTCATGTGCTCTCCTCTTCAGAGTTCAAAAGGCAAGTGATCCCCGACAACGGGCATTATAACCTGAGGTCCGGCCACTCACCACAAGGAAACACAGCCCCATCTGCTGTGACGTCGAGATCCTGGAATTGACTTACTCCGGGTTATTTCGGCAGAATTGAAAGCGATGGATATCTTTGAAGAAATCGTGCGGGTCCGGTTCGAAGGGGGCAAGGCCGCTCTGGCCACCATCGTTCGTCGGCAGGGGAGTACCCCTCGTCGAGACTTTGCCAAGATGTTGATCTGCGAGGACGGCTCGACCATTGGATCGGTGGGAGGGGGCCAGACTGAAGCGGATGTCCTGGATGAGGCCAAACGTGTCATGGAGACCGGTAATGCCTCGCTCCTGAAATACCAGTTGACCCAGAAAGACGCCGAGAAAGAGGGACTCTCCTGTGGTGGTACCGTGGAGATCTTCGTGGAACCCATTCTTCCGGACCCCAAACTGATCCTGATGGGAGCCGGTCATATCGGACAAACCGTGGCCCAGGCCGTTCATCGAATCGGGTTCAAGGTGGCCGTCGTCGATGATCGGGAGTCGTTTGCCAACCGGGAGCGTTTCCCCCAGGCGGATGAGATCATCGTCGCGCCCTTTCAGGAAGGCCTCAATGCCATCACCGTCTCTCAGACGAGTTTCATCCTCATTGCCACCCGGGGCCACGGGCACGACCAGACGGTCCTGGAGCAGGCCCTCCGCACTCCAGCCTGCTACATCGGAATGGTGGGGAGCCGTCGCAAGACCCAGATCATCGTCGAGAATCTATTGCGAAAAGGGGTTCTTCCTGATGCCCTTTCCCATTTATATGCACCCATCGGAATCGACATCGGCTCGGAAACTCCCGAAGAGATTGCCGTCAGCGTGGCGGCCGAACTGATTGCTATTTTGCGTGGAGTCCACCAGCGAAGTGAGAAGCAGCGCTTCCTCATGAAGATTCTTGCCAAGGCTCAAGCAGAAGCCGAAGTCAAAGTTTAGGG
>JAZFRU010000074.1:0-2213 GCA_036445815.1 Acidobacteriota bacterium
GAGGTTGAGGGGATCGACCCACAACGGCAGGAAGTGATTCTGGAAAGCGGCCCGCTCCCCTACGACCATCTCATTATTTCTCTCGGCATGCGAACCGTTCCCGAACTGCTTCCCGGCTTCACGGAGGCGGCCCAACACAGTTGGGAACTGGATGCGACCTTGAGCTTGCAGAAGTCCTTGAGATCCTTCGAGGGAGGCCGTATCCTCATTGGAATTCCATCCGGCCCCTACCGATGTCCGCCTGCCCCTTACGAGGCCCAGTGGATGCTGGACAGTTACTTCAAAGAGCGCGGAATACGGGACAAAGTGAAGCTTGAGTTTTTCACCACCACTCCGGAGCCAGCGGGAGAGGAACGCACCCCTGCCGTGTGGATGGACGCTCAGAGCAAAAAGCGAGGAGTGAAGCAGCATTACTCCTTCACGGCCCAGTCCATCGATCCTGATCGGCGCGCCGTGAAGGGTCTCTATGGGGTCGAACTGCCCTACGATCTCCTGTTCATGGTTCCACCTCACGAACCGGCCCGAGCACTGGTGGACAGTGGGCTGGCGGAAACCCGAAACGGCATCCGGGTCGACTACGACACCATGGCCACCCGCTGGAGCAACGTCTACGCGATTGGAGACTGTGCCGATATGCCGGTGTCCAAATCGGGTGGCGTCGCCCACCAGCAAGCGGAGGTAGTGGCTCACAACCTGGCGGTCGAGTTGACCGGAAAGGGAGAACCCAAGACTCTCCACCTGCACGTGATATGACTGCTGACTTACGGCGCGGGACGCGCTGCCGCAAACCGGACCATCTATCCCGCCAGCTGGCCGCCCTTCGGCAAACCTGAGAGCCGTTCCTGGGGCCCCTCACAATTGATCTACGGAGTGAAAATTGGTTTTGAAAAGTGGTGGCTGTGGCGCTATTTTTGAGCCCGAAGGAAACAAGCGATGAAAAGACCGGAGAATCCAATCCAGGATAGCACCGATGAGGACCGCTCAGACAGTCAGGCCGGTTCACAGGATTTGCGGGATTGGCTCGAACAAGTCGAACAGCTGGGGAAACTGAAGAAAATCCCTGGAGCCTCCTGGAACCTGGAGGTTGGGGTCTTGACCGATCTCAACGTAAAATCCCGCAAGTGGACCCTCTTGTTCGATGAGATTGAAGACTACCCGGCTGGCTACCGCCTCCTGACCGGTTGTTTGATCGACGCCTCTCGAGTCGCCCTGACCCTCGGCTTGTCTCCGGATTTACACGACCTGCAACTGGTCAAAGCGTTGCGCCCCAAACTGGCCCAGATCGCCTCCAACATCGATCAGTTCCCCTCGGTCGAGGTTTCTGAGGCCCCCTTCCTGGCGAACCGGCAGGAGGGCTCTGAGGTCAACGTCCAGGCCTTTCCTTCCATGCTGTGGCATGAGAAAGATGGGGGACGCTATCTCGGCACCGTCGATGCCGTTGTCACTCGTGATCCGGATTCGGACTGGGTCAACGTGGGAACCTACCGGATGATGGTCCACGATCAACGGCATCTGGGAACGCATATCAACGCATCCCACCACGCTCGTCTTCACGCGGAAAAGTACTGGTCCCGCGGACAGGACTGCCCGGTGGCCATCTCACTGGGCCAGCATCCTCTCATCTCGCTGGTGGCCGGAATGGAGGTGCCCATGGGGGTCTGCGAATACGATTACGTGGGCTGTCTGACAGGGCGTCGTTATCCGGTCGTGAAAGGACCCGTGACGGGTCTCCCCATTCCGGCCGACAGCGAGATCGTGATGGAGGGGTATCTGACACAGAACTTGAAGAGGGAGGGTCCTTTCGGCGAGTTCATGGGCTACTACGCCGGAGGCACCCTGGAGAACCCCGTGATCAGGGTAGAAGCAGTCTATTTCCGGAATGATCCCATCCTCCTGGGGACGGCCGGTGGACGACCTCCCTACGATTACTCCTACTACCGATGTCCTCTTCGAGCGGCCATGCTCTGGAATGCCCTGGAGTCATCAGGAATCACGGGACTCCAGGGGGTGTGGTGTCACGAGGCCGGCTATTCCAGAGCCTTCACCGTGGTGGCACTGAATCAGGCCTACATGGGCCACGCGGAGCAGGTGGGCCATCTGGCGGCACAGCTTCCGGAAGGGATCTTTGGGGGCAAGTATGTGGTGGTAGTGGACACCGACATCGATCCGTCGGACATCGACCAGGTACTGTGGGCCATTTGTTCCAGGACCGA
>JAZFRU010000075.1:0-4466 GCA_036445815.1 Acidobacteriota bacterium
GTTTCGATGTTGTGCCGCTTAACACAGGATGATAGCAGTTCTCCACCCAGAAACTGGAACTCTTTAGTCGACATTCCACCACTTTTCTACCGGATAACAGCCCGAACAACAGTGAGACTCTAAGTCCCTATCTGTCCCCGTTTCGCTGACGGGATACATCGCAATGCGCTTAGAGGTTGTGCCCGCATTGTGCCCGCGGCAACCCAACTCCAGCCAACTCAAACCAAAATAGCGGGTGATTTAAATTGCGCTCTAAGGGGCTCAAGATTTAGCATGGAAGGCAAGTCCACATCACACGAAAAGGAGCATCCATGGTCGGGATAACCACAAGCCACTATAAAATCATCGAAAAGCTGGGCGGGGGAGGGATGGACCATTGGGCAATTCAGATGTGCCGGATTCTATTAGTAGCGGTAACATTTGCCCCGTACCTTAATCCCGCCTTGGCCCAGACGACGATCGATCCTTTTCCTACACCGATCGCAGCGGTGGAAGGCGTCATCAACGTCGATTTCATCGAGTTTGCATCCATTCCGGATATGGATGGCCAGGCAGCGCGCGTGATGCTGCTGGTCGATGAGCCCGGCACGCGACGTATGTTTGTCAATGACATGCGCGGCCCGCTGTACAGCCTCAGCTACGACGGCCGGGCCGTTACCCGGTATCTCGATGTCAACGCAGGCCACTGGGAGGTTAGTGTCGAATCGGCTGGAAGGGAACGGGGCATGCAAAGCTTTGCCTTCCATCCACAGTTCGGCCAGGCCGGAACACCCGGGTTCGGCAAGTTTTACATCTGGACGGACACGAGCAACACCAATCCTACGCCCGATGTCGTTGCCGGCGGCCAAGACAATTCCCACGACACGGTCCTTTTGGAATGGACCGCCCGGACTCCCGGCGCCGCAACCTATGACGGCGGGACTCCCCGGGAACTGTTTCGTTTGGAGCAGCCTTTCCGTAACCACAACGGCGGTCAAATTGGATTCAACCCCCTGGCGTCCCCCGGCGACGCGGATTTCGGACTGCTTTATGTCGGGGTCGCCGACGGCGGTAGCGGGGGTGATCCGCTCAGCCTGGCGCAGAACCTCAACTCAGGTTTCGGCAAGATCCTGCGCATCGATCCGCTCGGGTCCAACAGCGCCAACGGCCAGTACGGAATCCCTGCCGATAATCCGTTCGTCAACGACAGCGACGACACCACTCTCGCTGAAATCTATGCCTATGGCGTTCGCAATCCCCAGTGCTTTGCCTGGGACTCTGCCAACGGCAACATGTTCTTCACGGACATCGGCCAGAACATCGTCGAGGAGCTCAGCCTGGTCACCGCAGGCGCCAATCTCGGCTGGAACGTCTGGGAGGGGAGCTATGGGTTTATCAGCCGCGCCGAGGTGAGCCTCGCCAACCAGCGCGGTGATTCCCACGTCACCTATCCCATCGCCGAGTACGACCATGTCGACCCGCTTCTGGTCGAGCGGTCTCCTCCAACGGGTCGCACCAGCACAGCCGCCACTGGCGTCTACGTTTACCGAGGAAACGCCATCCCTCAGCTGGCCAACCGCGTGTTATGGGGCGATCTACCCAGCGGAGAGATCTTCCATATCGACGCCGACAATCTGCCGACTGGTGGACAGGCGGCCATCCGCCGCGTGTTACTCATCCACCATGGCGAAGCAAGGACGCTACTCCAGCTAATCCAGGAGAAGAATCGCGAACAGGGCAAACAACCGGCTGTGCGGGCGGACTTGCGCTACGGTGCGGGACCGGATGGACAGGTCTTCATCATGAACAAGCACGACGGCACCATTCGTTTACTTGTTCCTGGCCAATAGCGACTTTCGCTGAGACCGCGTCGTCACCCGTCACCAGTACCTTCTGCTGCGAATGAACCTGGCACCCTAAACCTACCTACCAAATACGTCGTCCTGGCTCAGGAGATTTGCTTCGTTGTACGCTGAGAACCCAGGGGATAGTGAGATAGGCTACCTTCCTTAAGCACCAAATGCAGAGAGGTATCACTGACTGGTGAGGATTGTGCCCGAAGTCTGCCCGCGGCAAACTCACTCTATTCAACTCCAGCCAACTCAGACCAAAGTTGGGAAATCATCAAGCCCGATCAGCCAAACAGCATGACTGATACCTTCAAACGGAAAACGATGCCCTCGATGAAGTGATTCCATCCGCTGATTGTCGCTGGCGGTGGCTTAACTTGACAGTGCCCCGGATGACCCAGAGGTTCTCGACACTGCATCAGGGAATTTGTGCATAATATGGGCTGGCATATGACTTAACGCTTTGTGAACTCGAGTCCGTCACGGTCGCAACGAACGTCACCCTATTTATGAAACGAGGCACTTGTTATCTAATTCCTGTCTTTGCTTTCCTCCTACTCACGGGCAGTGACGTCGAGGCCCAACAGCAAAGTGTGGCCGAGACGCCGGGACGGCGTACCATGGTAGCCGAGCGGCTCAGTGAAGACGAGTCCATCACCCTGGACGGGCGCCTGGAAGAACCGGTGTGGCAGCGCGCCCAGCCCGCCACCGACTTCATCCAGCAGGATCCCGACCACGGAGGTACTCCGACTGAAAGAACCGAGGTCCGGATCGTCTTTGACGGGCAGCGGTTATACATGGGTGTGAGTTGTTTCGATTCGGAACCCGACAAGCTCCTTGGAAATACCATGAAGCGCGACGAGTTCCTGATGGCAGATGACCGCTTCATGTGGGTCATCGACACTTTCTTGGATGCGCGCAGCGGATACTTTTTTGAAATGAATCCCTCCGGACTCATGGCCGATTCCCTGATGGGAACGGGAGGTTCAAATGAGAGGGCATGGGACGGAATTTGGAACGCCCGGGTAAGACGCAGCGAGATGGGATGGACGATTGAGATCGAAATTCCCTTTCGCACCCTGAATTTTGATCCCCGCGGCACGGCCTGGGGAATCAATTTTCAGCGCAGCGTTCGACGCAAGAATGAAGAGAATCTTTGGACCGGACACGCCCGGAACCAGGGACTGCGGCACTTGCCCAGCGCCGGTCTGGTGACCGGCCTGACCGAAATGAGTCAAGGCTTGGGGCTGGACGTCAAGCCCTACCTGGTGGCTCGGGGTTCCTCCGCTCCCGGCCGCGATCTGCCAGCCTTTACGGGAGAGGCCGATGCCGGTATTGATTTGTTCTATAACCTGACGCCCAGTTTGCGTGCCAACTTCACGGTCAATACCGATTTTGCCCAGACGGAAGTGGACCAAAGACAGGTCAATCTCACCCGCTTTTCTCTCTTCTTTCCGGAGCAGCGCGATTTTTTCCTGGACGGCTCCACCTTTTTTAATTTTTACCTGGCACGCGGACGCGGTCAGGGCGGCAGCAGTACCGTTCAGCCCTTCTTCAGCCGCCAAATCGGACTGGATGAAGAGGGCAAGCCCCAGAAGATCGACTTCGGCGTCAAGATGACGGGCCAGCTGGGAGCCCAGGATGTAGGGCTGCTGCAGGTCAGGACCGGTGAGGAAGAGGGAGTCCGGGGGGAGGACTTTACCGTTTTACGCTTGAGGCGCCGAGTGCTGGCTCAGTCCTATGTGGGGATGATCTACACCCGACGGGCCGAGAGAGTGGATTCCCCGACTGATCTGCATACGGCCGGAGTGGATTTTGAACTGGGAACCTCCACTTTTAGGGGATCTCAGAATCTCAGACTCAACGGCTTTTGGATCCAGAATACCAACCCTCTGGAGACAGGCGAGAACACGGCCCACGGGCTCCGGGTGTCTTATCCCAATGATCCCTGGAATGCTCGCATGTCCTATATTGAGATTCAAGAGAACTACGACCCCGCCATTGGTTTCACCCCGCGCACAGGCTTCCGGGGCTACCATCCGGTGCTGGAGTTTTCGCCTCGGCCTCGTGGACACCCCTGGATTCGCCGGCTTTCCTTCGAGGCCGATTTGGATTTGCGCACCGATATGGACAACCGCTTCGTGACTCGTGAGATGGACTTCAAAGTCTTACAGACCGATTTGCATACCCGGGACAACTTTCAGGTGCACGTCATCCCCAGCTTCGAACGGCTGGAAAGCGACTTCGAAATCCACCCCGGGATCATCCTTCCCACAGGGAACGAGTATCATTTCACCCGCTATCGGTTTTCATTGAGTACTGCATCCAATCGCGTCCTGGCCACCCGGGCTCATGTGGAATTGGGATCTTTCTTGTCAGGTGATCGCCGCGAAGTAGGCCTTAATCTTTCGATTCGCCCTCGTCCCGGAGTGGTGGTCAGACTCGAGAGTGAGTGGAATCGGATCAATCTCGAGGAGGGGCGCTTTCAAACCCGTTTGTTCCGGATGGTTGCCGATACTCAATTCAGTCCCTGGATTCAGCTTACCAACAACATCCAATATGATTCCGTGTCACGGACCATGGGTTGGCAGTCCCGCTTTCGTTGGATCCTGACGCCCGGCAACGACCTGTACGTGG
>JAZFRU010000076.1:0-2421 GCA_036445815.1 Acidobacteriota bacterium
TGGTGAGTCCTGACCGCCTCCCCCCCCTCGCTGAGCCCACAAGGGATTCCAGAGCATGCAGAATGTCGCGACGGCAAACAGTGTATTTTTTATCATTGAATTCGTCTCCCCTGTAATTTGGGAATATTTTATCAGGAAATGAGTCGGTTCTCGTCGTTTTTGATGGTCAGCCCGCTGCCAAGCCGGACCAGAGCCAGGTTGAAATGGGGCTTGGCTGGCCCGAAAACTCCCAATAGTGCTGGGACCCTGTTTCCTTTCCTCCGACCATAAGGCAGTGGGATCTTCCTTGGCCTGATATTCCGCTGGAGAGGTTTCCTTTGCGCCCATAACGCCCATAACGATCAATCCATCTGCTTTGTGTGACCTCTCAAGAACCCGTTATCGGAGTCGGAGACCCGGTACTGTTTCGATTCCACCGGCCTCGCCCATCACATTCAGAGGAGCATTTCTTGACGGTGTTTGATTCCGGTAGTACATTCAGATTCATCTCAAACCAGATACTTAAGTATTCTTTTTTGCGGGTATCCCGCTGGTGTAAGCAGAAACTAAGGAGGAGAATGCCATGGAAATCACGGATGTAACGGATTCCACCCAGATCAAAGGTTCAGTCAAGGAGTTCCTTTTGGGGAACATCGGCCGACGGACCTTTCTCCATCGTCTCACCGCTCTGGGACTGACAGCCACGGCTGCCCGTCCGTACTCCGAGCTTCTGGCGGCTCCTGCGCTCTCTGCCGCTGAGGCAGGTCAAGCCACCCGTGCGGTCATCGAGGGTACTGCCGGGGAGATCTTTGTCGAGCAGCTCAAGCGCTGTGGCGTTCGATTTGTTTTCTTCAATCCCTCGACTGGAGATTACCCCGTCTTCGACGCTCTGATGAACCGGTCTGACATGCAGGTGGTGCTGGGCCTGCAGGAAGGCGTTCTCAGCGCCATGGCCGATGGTTACGCCAAGGCGAGTGGAGAGACCCCTTTTGTGACCTGCGCCCGGCCGGGCTTTCCCAACACTCTGGTTCATATGTTCAACGCCTACAAGGATCGGACTCCCATGGTGGTGGCCATTGACCAGTCGGGGGAAATGGCCCGCGGACGGTGGGGATTTCAGGAGGTGGATGATCTGGCAAAGGTGGCGGAACCGTTCACCCGGTGGCAGTGGGAGACCCGACGAGCCGAAACCTTGACGGAGGATATCAGGAGGGCCTTCAAGTTTGCAGCCACTCCACCGGGCGGCCCGGTTTTTCTGATGGTTCCGTCCAACATTCTGGGGACCAAGTCACTCAAGGCTGAGGTCATCGACCAGAGTCAGTTCACCCTCTCCTCTGAGGTCCGCCCTGATGTCAGTGAAGTGGAGGAAGTGGCCCGACAACTGCTTGATGCGGACAGCCCGGCCCTCTTTGTGGGGAGCGATGTCTACCGGCTAGGGGCGGAAAAGGAAGTCGTCCGCTTGGCGGAGTTCATTTCTCTGCCTGTCGTCCAGGAGCCCAGCCGATGGACCAACTCCTTCCCGACCGACCACCCACTTTATCTGGGGAACTATCAATCCAACATGAGATATCCCGCCCAGGTGGATTTTCTCTTGAACTTGGGCGGGCTCTTGCCCGTCCCGAGAGGCGCCGCCCCGTCGGTTCCACGCTCCACTCGGATTGCGGAGGTGAAGTTCGATGTGGAAAACAGCGGTAGAATATACCCTTCGGTGTTGGCTAGCCCTTCCAGCGTCAAGCTTTTTGCTCGCGATCTTGTAGAGGCCCTTGAAGCCCTTACCACTGAGGATCGCAGGAGAAAACTGCGAGAGACTCGCTGGACCCAAACCGAGGAGTTCGTAGGCAAGGTACGAGAGTCGCGAGAAAACGCCGCTCAGTCGCGTCGTGCGGATGTCCCCATCTCCCATGAACGGCTGGCTCTCGAGCTTCGAGCTAATCTTGATCCTCAGGCCTGCGTCGTCCACGAAGTGGATTCAGGCAGCGCAGCGTTGAATTATCTCACCTTTGGTCAGGACAAGATGGGTTACTTCGATACCACATCGGCGATCCTGGGTTGGGGTGTTGGCGCCGCGATGGGAGTCAAGCTGGCTCATCCCGACAGGCAAGTCATCGCTCTGCTGGGAGACGGAGCTTTTCTTTTTGGCGGCGACCAGAGCCTGTGGACGGCCAAGCGCTACCACATTCCCATCATCATCGTGGTCGAGAACAATGGCGCCTATGACGGCGAGCGGTCTCGGATCTGGGCCCGAGGAGGGATGCAGCCCCAGGCCGGCCAGGACATGACCTGCTTCATCGGAGATCCTCGCGTCCAGTTCACCAAGCTTGCCGAGGCCTATGGCGTCAATTCTGAGCAGGTGACGGATCCCAATGAACTGGGCGCCGCCTTGAAGCGCGCCGCCAACTCCACTCGAGACGGGGAACCTTATCTTCTGGATGTGGTGATGTC
>JAZFRU010000077.1:0-9132 GCA_036445815.1 Acidobacteriota bacterium
CCACTTTCTTTCGCCAGGTCCAAAGCCTTGCGATTGAGAGCTTCTCCAACGCCCTCTCCGCGAACGGCCTGATCAACCACGACATCCTCAATCCAGGCACGTACACCGGTAGGAATAGGGAACAGCGCCAGCGTGAGTGTTCCCAGGATGGATCCATCGTCAATTGCCACCAGAAGACGAATGGCCTCGGCATCGACCATCTGCTGGATAGTCTCCCGGGTGGGGGGAACCGCTGACTGGCTGAGCTGAAACATCAATCGTCCCAGCGCCTCAACTAAATCATCCGTGACTTCAGTGACTTCTTTAACCTGCATGGTGGACTCTCCGGGTCAACACATCCACAATATAGCACTGGAGAAAAGAAGGGTGCAATCCCCGGTTCAAGAGTCCAGAAATGCTGAAATTCAGGAGCACTTCGGTGGTGATCACCTGGCAAATTCATAAGCAGGTCCACAGTTGCTGCAGCTGCGACTGCTATAATGGGATTCCGGAGAAATCCATTGGAGGGGAGGAGCCATCCCATTTCTGTTCCTCCTCAACCAAGCAAGCCAATCGAACCTATGGAATCGTCTTCTCCCAAAGCCAATACACTCCCTGATGCAGCCCTGGGGACCACCGGCAGCCCTTCAGAAACGACCGTTCCCCAGACCCTGCCTCTTGCTGCGCCTTTCTACCTGCGCGTTCTGGCCTACTGTATCGATTGGGGTCTTCTCGGGTCCCTGTATGTCATCATCATTGTTGGAATCATTCTTATTTCACGAATCCTTCCCTCACTGATGGGCGGGTTGGGGAATTCAGAGTCCGTTGCGTCTCTGGGCGACCTTCTGCCCCTTCCCGTTCTCATTCTATTTCTGATTGTCGTTCTGCTGGGGTATTTCAGTTTTGTCCACACCTACTTCATCTACTCCCACCTGCGGCGGGGTGCTACACCGGGGAAGCAGGTCCTGGGCCTTAGGGTGATTTCCCTGGACGGCGCGCCCTTGAACCGTAACCAATGCATCATGAGGGAGTTCCTGGTCTACCTCGACCTGGGCTTTGTCTTGCCGGGACTCATCTCCATCCTAGTGACCCGGAGAAATCAGCGATTGGGAGATCTGGCGGCCGGAACCATGGTCATCCGGCGCCCCCAGGAGGCACAATCCCCCCTTCAGCCCGACTGATCCACCCATTATCGACGGCATCGCCGCTCGCCTTCATCTGAGCGAAGCTAGCCCGCAATTCTCACACCCCCTCTACTGCATCGGCGCCATGATCCACCCTGACTGTGTTGCACTCCTTCGGCCTCCTCAACGTACCGTACAGTACGTTTGCGGGGGCCTCGGTCGGGCGCCTTGTCAGGCCGGCCCTTCCGCCGCTTCGTGACGAGAAGGTGTGAGAAATGCGGGCTAAACAGTTACTGGAGAATCAGGCCGGTGCCTTCGGCGCTTGGTGACCAGAACCTGGACATGATCCGGGCTATTCGGCTGGTAGAGCCATGATCAGGGGCGACATGTGGTCGTGGACTTCCCTCCATTGACTTCCCTGCTTGATCCACACCGCCGTGACCCGACGAGTACCCTGCCGCCGACTTCCATCGGTCAAGGTAATGGGCCCCTGAAGGTAACCCGTCACGACAGCCGCACCTCCGTAGACCTTGACCTCAAGATGGCGAAGCACACTGGCCAGAGAGGTGTATTCCGGCTGTCTCAATTGACTGCGGGACTTCTTTTCCTCCTCGGGCGAATCGTATCGGGTCAACATGCCTCCGGTGGGACCGAAGGCACTGTGTCCTGGAAGGTGCTGATCCACAAAGGGTCCGGCCTGGCCTGTCCTGGAAAGCATGATATGTCTGGCATAGGCTGCCTTTACGTCCTCCACATCATCAGCTCTGGCTGAAGAGGTCAGCAGAAAAGCCATTAAACTTATCGTCAATAACACAATCGGTCGTTTCATGATGAATCTCCCTTGAAAAGTTCGTGTTGTCCAGTTCGTATTACCCAATAACCCCCTACTGCAGAGCCTGAAAGACTCGCCTCTAAAGAGCGTCGGCCAGGCCGGGGAGCTGATCATGACCGGTGCTGACCGTGATTGAGGAACCTGTAAAGTCATCCCCACTGGCCTCGGAGCGCCCCCCCAGATGCCGGGCCAGAAACGCCTCGGTAACGGCCACAAAGGAAAGCCAGTTCTCGGGCCGAGCAAAACCGTGACCTTCGTCCGGATACAAGACATAGGTCACAGGGATGTTTTTTTCCTGCATGGCCCCGACAATTTGATCCGATTCGGATTGTTTGACCCGAGGGTCATTAACGCCGTGGACGATGAGAAGAGGCTTGGTAATTCGGTCGACATAGCTCACCGGAGAACGCTCCATCAGGAAAGCCTTCCCCTCCTCGGTCCTCTGGTCCCCCACCCGATTGGCCCACATTTCCACCATGGGTTTCCAGTAGGGCGGAACCGAATCGATCAGTGTCACCAGGTTGGATGGGCCGACAAGATCCACTCCACAGGCAAAGATTTCCGGGGTGAAGGTCAATCCCACTAAAGTGGCATAGCCACCATAACTCCCCCCCATGATAGCCACGCGTTCGGAGTCTGCAATGCCCTGATCGATGGCCCACTGGACCGCATCGATCAAGTCGTTGTGCATCTTGGCGCCCCATTCCCTGTTGCCGGCGTTGATAAACTTCTTTCCGAATCCCGTCGATCCACGAAAGTTGACGCTCAAAACGGCATAGCCTCGATTCGCCAACATCTGATGCAACGGGTTGTATCCCCACCGGTCACGCTCCCAGGGCCCGCCGTGCACCAGGAGGACCATGGGCAGAGGGTGATCAGGGCGAGAGCCTCCCGGCTCAGCACTCCCCACAGGCAGGGTGCAATAGCTCAGCAATTTCAACCCATCGCGCGACTCGATGACCGTCGGGTGCATATTGGCGAGTGCGACCCCTTCCAGCTCCTGCCGGTCGGAAAAGAGGAACCTGGATTTCTTGTTATCGCGATCGTAGAGGTGATAATGGGTCGGGCCATCGTCTTTGAGATAGGCCACCACCCAACGTTGATCATCCAGTGTTCGACTGACCACCTCGAGGTCTCCATCATCGACGGTTCCCAGATAAGTGAGATCCTGAGCAATCGGTTCATCCAGAACCTCCCACTCCTTACGGTCATAGTTGAAGGCAACCGCCTGGATGGTCTTCTCGGTGGGATGGATCATCACCTGCACCGCATCTGCTCGCTCACCATGTGCGATGATCGCTTCTTTACCTGTCTCGAGATCCATGGAGATAAGAGCTGAAGTATTGCGGCCACGGCTGTCCAGTGAATACCGCACCCGCCCGGTCCTGTCAAAGCCCACATGAGAGGTGGTCAGGACATCTTCGGCTTCGACCTTCAGAAAAGGTTCCCAGCCGGTGTCCCCAGCCTGACGGAACAACTGAAGGCCGCCGTCGGATTCGAATTTCTCGGCGAAGCGCACACGGTAATCATCGTCCGTGATGAAGCCGGCAAAGCCCTCGTTGTGCTGGACCAGAGTTCTTTCACCGGAATCGAGGTTGACGCGATAAAGATCATGCAGCTCAGGATCCCGGTCGTTCAGCGCCAGGATGATCTCGTCGGTGAACTTGTGACTGACCTCCTGGATCCGGGCCTGCACGCCCTCTTCAGGTGTAAGATCCCGGATCTTACCGGTGGCCAGCGCCACGCTGTAAATGTGCCAGTTTTCATCTCCTTCCTTGTCCTGAGCATAGGCAATATGCTCACTGGTGTAGGCCCAGCCATAATCCCGAATGCCTCGTTGGGTATCGTGAGTCACGGGCTGTGCCGCCTCGAGATCATCGACGGGGCCGACCCAGATATTGAGCACGCCCTGGACCGGAGCCAGATAACTGATCCGGGTCCCGTCGGGGCTCACCCGAGCCATCGTCTTGTCGGGGTTGCCAAACAAGGCTTTACGGGGAATCAACGGAGTGGTCTTTCGAGGTTTGTTCATCGACCGGTGCCCTTGCCTGCCCTCACGGTTCTCCGGTGCTCCGTCCCTCGGATGTGACTCGGTTCACTCCCGCCCAATTATTTCAACCTCGAACCTGGAACGTACAGTCTGAAACGGAAAACGCCTTTTATACCCGGTAGTTGTCTGCACGCCAGTTCTTGACGGCTTTCTTGATGGAGCTTTCCGATAGGTTTTCCTCGGCTGCTTTCTGTGCCAGATCCACGAATTCCTCGTCAGAAGCAAAACGTAAACCGATGATCTGGCGGGTCGTCACTCTGGGATCGAGCAGCTTTCCGGTGAGCACATAGTGCCGTAAATTCTCCTCAGCCTGGATCGCCCGATCCTGAGCCTTCAAGGGAAAGATACGACTAAAGAAAGTGACCATGAACAGGGCGACCAGGATCATCACAATCAGGGAGGCACTGTACAGGCGTTGATGATCGCCCAGAGACTGGTACAGATTCACCAGGGAACCCAGCAGTGTGAGGAACAGAATTCCGCCCAGAACAAAGTGGTAGCCGGTAACAAATCGTGTATGGTTGTTGTAGTTTTGTGTGTTCATTTCAAAAGACTCCTCTCAATTGTTGGCATCTTATCACCCCAAAACTCGGAAGCAAGACTCCACCGAAAAGTGGGAGACACTTCAGGATGTCGGATTTTCTCCACCAGGATACAAAGCTCGCTCTTGGGTTTTTTGCACGACCTGTTAGCGGCACCATGAAGTCGGCCACTCCTCGATTCCGAATTCATCTTCTGCCCGTATTCGACTACCGAGAAAGAGGATCCGCCCACCGAAACTCGAATTCCTGAATACGACAGCGGCATGTGTTGGGGCCCCGGGTCGTTGCTCCCGAACCTGTCAAATGGCTCAGGCGGCTGACTTTTCAGCCACCCGTTCGTCACTTCTTTGGCGTGTTGGCTGCGATCTCGGTGAGAAGTTCGACGATGATCTGGAGTTGTAATCGCATGAGTTCCAGTTCCTTACGGACTTGAATGAGTTCACCTGTATCATCACTCATGTTGGGTCATGCCTCCTCATTATCTATTCCCGGATCATGCATTCTGTATGGGCTTCATTCCCTCCCAATAATGGGGGGTGTGCCGTTGATCTTAGCCCGCCGGTAGGCGAAAAAGCAATCCCAGGCCACTGGGGTATAATGCGGCCCTAGGAGGAGAGTCCAATGAGAGTTCCCCTGATCACCCTGACGCTATTGATCGCTGCTGCCGCCATGACACCCTCAGTTTTGGCTGCCGATGAGGATGAAGTGCGGGCAGAAATGCTGAGATTTTTCACTGCACTCAATACGGGGGATGTGGACGGTTTCATGCAGCATTACCTGCCCGGAAACACCAGCTTTGTTTCTGAAAACATCTTTCTGAGTCGTTATGATTCGCTCGATGATCAGAGGAAAAGTTGGAAAGCCACCGTCGATTCGGGCCAGAAATTCAACTTGCAGATGACCCACCTGGAGATAGACATCTACCTCAAATCAACCGCCGTGGTGAACTGCTACGTGGTTGGAACCGCCACTTCTCCAGACGGTACCGTCCGGCAGGTCAAATGGCAGCGTTCCGCAGTGATGATCAAGCAGGACAATCAATGGCAGGAGGTCCACCATCATCGATCACCCTTGAGGATGCCTCCCCAATAGGGGCACAAAAAAACCTCAGGAGATATCGCTCTGCAGCCTGAAGATGCCTAACTTGAGGAGTTCTCGGCTGCCTCCCTGGTTGGAACGGAAGGACCAACCAGTCCCTTCCGACGGGATCAACCAACAACCCCAAAATCCAGACATCTTGACCAGCACCCGTTCCCTGCCAAACCCAGGTCCCCAGAGTCCGAAGACTCGGATTCCCCAGCCGAACAGCGACAAGAGCTTCGGCTCCCCCACTCGAAAGCCGGTAAGCTTGAACTCTCCCCCCGCCGGTTTTCTCACCATCAGAACCGAAATCCCAACGGCAATTCACTCCCGCTAAGGGGTCAGGCGACCAAATCAGAGGCCACGACCTCTATCTCCTGAGGAGGTCCCCATTGTAAGAAGGTTCAGAGGCCCCGACAATCCAAGCTTTCTGAAATAACGCTGACAATCCTGAAAGCGCCTGTTTAAAGGACTTCTCAGGGAGTGGAGTTGGAAGCGGCGAACACTCCGAAGATCCGCAGATCCTTCAAACTATGCTAATGGTCGCTTTGAAGGGTTGGTTGAACTCTGGCCCGGAGGATCAGTTCAGACGGGCTAATGCATGGCGGACCCGCCATCGACACCGAGTGTTTGACCGGGATATCGGTGAAAGCCTTGCGTTCGACGCTGGTGAACATGGGGGCATTGTTGACCAGGATGTCCAGTCTACCAAAAGCACCAACCGTGCTCTGAACCATCGCCAGGCAGGCCTCTTCATCGGCTACGTCGGTCGGGACATCGATTGCCTGTCCGCCTGAGGCCTGGATCCCGTCCACCACCCGGGGCCCCCGCTGTCCAGATCGGCGATGGCGATCAGGGCCCCTTCAGCTACCAATCCCCGGGCCAGGGACGCACCGACGCCCTGGGCGGCACCGGTTGACTATGGCAACACGCCCCTCAAGTCTTCCTATCCTGAGTGTCTCCTTTCGCTACCCGGCCTTCTATTGCACTATTTTTAGGATCAACCGGGCGACCCTGCAATAACAGATTCTTCTGACTCCCGGGGGCCTGTCCAAAAAACTCATCCCATCATCACCGATTCACCGACAAGAAACGATTAGACTTGCTGGCTTCTGATCTCAAATGCCGGTAGACTTCTGAAAATTAAATACCAGAGGAGTCACCCTTTAATGAAACGAAAAAAAGCGACCGACTTTGATCCCCAGATTCTCCATCTCTTTGACCGGTACGTTCACGGCTTCATCACGCGCCGTGATTTTCTGGCCGGCGCCACCAAATTTGCGGTGGGCGGGTTAACGGCTGCAGCCATACTTGAAAGCCTCAACCCCCAGTACGTCCAGGCCCAGCAGATTGCCGAGGACGACTCACGGCTCAAGATCGAGACCATCGAGATCCCTTCCCCTCGGGGCTCCGGCAGCCTGCGTGGAGACCTGACTCGTCCGGCCAATTCCTCGGGCAAGTTGCCCGGAGTCCTGGTCATCCACGAAAACCGCGGTCTCAATCCCCACATTCAGGACGTCGCCAGACGCACTGGCCTGGCTGGTTTCCTGGCCCTGGCCCCGGACGCACTTACCCCTCTGGGCGGCTATCCTGGCAATGACGATGACGGTCGAGCGCTTCAGAGACAGCTCGATCGGGGCAAAATGACGGAGGATTTTGTGGCCGCTGCCGCCCACTTGAAAGCGCATCCTGAGTGCAGCGGCAAGGTTGGCGTGGTAGGTTTCTGCTTTGGGGGAGGCATGGCCAATACCCTGGCGGTGCGGATTCCCGACCTGGCCGCCGCGGTTCCCTTCTATGGAGGACAACCGGATGCCACAGACGTCCCCAAGATCAAGGCACCGCTTCTGCTGCACTATGCGGGTCTGGACCAGCGCGTTAATGCCGGCTGGCCGGAATACGAGACGGCGCTCAAATCAAACGGCATCACCTACACTGCCCACATGTATGACGGAGTCAACCACGGCTTTCACAACGACACAACGCCCCGTTATGACGAGACCGCAGCCAAGCTGGCCTGGCAGAGAACCATCGAATTTTTTAACCAGACGCTGCGCTGATCGCAGAGCGGCCTCGCTTCGCTCGGCCGCGTTCCAGGTTCCACGTTCCACGTTCCACGAAAGGAACTGTAGGGGCGCACGGCCCAGGCCGTGCGCCCTACTCTTCTTGTTCGTTAAACCTTAAACGTTTAACGTGCCGAGCGAAGCGAGGTATTTCTCTACTCGTTGATCAAAAGGTTGTACATTCCTTCGATGTTCTGGGTCCGCTGAGTCTCGAAATTGAGCCAATCCTGGTATTTTTCCAGAAGGATACTCTGCTGCAACTGCTCAAGCGACCGCCCGGCGGCGATCCCTCCGGCCACAGCCTCCCTCAGTTCCTCAAGATAGTGGCGGTGCGCGGTGACATCAGCCTTGTTGCCCACTTTCCCATGGGCCGGCAGCACATAGTCGAAATCCAGCATTTCCACCGCCCGAATCGAATTGAGCCAGGCGTCCAGCCGGTCATTTCCCAGAGTGCGGAAAGGAAGCCTCTTGATGCTGATGAAGTCGCACACAAAAACCACGCCGTCATCCTCCAGGTACAACACACTCATATCGTCGGTGTGGGTGATGTTCCCCGTGTAGATGATTTCCACACTCTTGCCGCCCAAAGTGATCGTCCTTCGATCCGTGAAGGTGATGTCCGGTGCACGCACTTCACTGACCGGCCCCCGAACGACTTCAGCCCCGCTCAAAGCTCCGTCACCGTTGGCATCGATTAACGCAAACCCGTTTCGTAGGGCGCCGCCGGCTTCGCTTCGCTCAATACGGCCATTGCCGCTGACGTCCATCTCCTGAGCGTTCTCGGGCAGGGGCGTATCTGCCGCAGGCAGGGCCAGGTGATGGATCATGTTCTCGTGTCCCACGAGCTGAGCCGTATCAGCGAAAACGGCACCGCCGGATGCATGATCCCCGTGATGATGACTGTAAAGCACATACTTCACCGGCACATTGAAGCGTCGTTCCAGTTCCCCTTTGAGCCAGTTGGAGAATCCCGTGTTGATCGGATCACCCAGAATGATCCCCTCCGGGGTCACCAGGAAAACCGTATAGTGATTGTTGTTCTGAGCCCAGTAAACATCTCCGGTAATGTTCACAATCGATCGTGTGGGTTCCGGTCCCTGGGCATGGGCTGCCACCAGACAGACCAGCACCACCAGAACCATGGGCCAAATTGTGAGGCTATCTCTTTTCATGACATTTTCCTCCCTTTCTCAAAACAGTATGCCGACTTTATTGACCCTACATTATGCATTAATAATCTATTGAAGCTCCGCTTGTCTTTGTCTGAGCGAAAGTGTGCTCACTGACCGACCACTACGAGATCTTGCCGAGTGACCGCAGGACGCACGGCATGCGCCCATCCAGATTCGGCGCACTGAGGGCCTCCCACATTCCATTCCCACGTTAAACCTGAAACGTTAAACGTGAAACGCGCTGGTCAAAGACCAGCGGTCAGTCTTCTCTGTATCTTTGTGACTCTGTGGTG
>JAZFRU010000078.1:0-6356 GCA_036445815.1 Acidobacteriota bacterium
TGCCGCAGGTGCGGACCAAGAGCATCTTGGTGGGGTCCTCGGGTAGATGGGCTACGATATCCGAGGTACTGAGCTGGGAAATGGGAATGACCTGGAGGTTGGGCAGAGTGAAGTCGAGATCTTTCCAGGGGCCGCTGGCCGTGACCGTCCTGGGCGCGCTGGCCGTGTAGCCCTTCTTGAGAGCACTGATTTCGTATTCTCCACCGGCGAGCGCCGGAACCCAGAATTCGCCTTCAGCGTCTGTCAGCACCGACGTGGTGACGGCCGTCTTCAGGTGACGGAAACTCACGGTGGCTGCATGCAGGGGAGAGCCCTGGTCGTCGCTCACCTTTCCAGCCCGCGAACTGGCGGCCTCTGCCTTCTCGAGTTCAAACCCGGATGCCGGCAAGGCCATCCATCCGGCCAGAAGCAAAACACGAAGCCATTGTTTCCTTGACATGACAATTCCTCCCCTGGTGGAAATTTCCTTCTTACCTCAGGTGTCCCGTGCCTGCTGGTCTCGGCGGGAACATCTTCTTGGCGGCGAGTGTATAAGTCCGGAGAAAGCCGGTCAAGAACGAATCCTCGGGACTCCGCTTCCGTCTGGCCGGTTTGATAGGAGACTCTCTTTATTGAGGCGAGTCTATCGCGTCCTGGACATCGGTTTAGGGAAGGGTTTCCTGGGGCAGTACTGGCGGGAGGCACTCGGGAGGGGCCAGTGTGGAGGGTGACGGTGCTGTTTCTAAAATCAATCTATTTCCCTAATAATCAGTAATTTAGGCTCTTTATTAATTAAAGTGTCGTCGCGGAGGGAATCAGCGAGAATCCACCCGAAAGTACCAGTTTTGCTCTCTCTCTTCCGGCGGACGGTTCCCCAGCATGCGTGGATTCCTCTCTGCCCTTTGTTGATGAATCTCATTGACGAGCACAGGATTGATTTCCCGGGTGGCACGTACCCGGTAGATCTTGTTCCCTACCTTGAGGCGCATGTTGGGATCTTCCAGTAGAAGCTGAGTCCAGCGGTTTTCCGGCGTGATGGAGTTGAGATAAAGAACCCCATCGTGAACAACAGCGCGGTTGTAGACCGAATAGGGCCTGGAGGGACGCACTTCCAGAATGACCCTGGTGGAGGCTTCCATGAAGCTCCAGTCGTCAACCCGCTCGGTGACTTCCTCTCCCGTGATCTGTTTTCCCGGGAGTTGGTCCCACGGATCACGACGGTTGAGATAAAGAAGGACGATTGTTACGACCACCAGGGCTAACACAACCGCGATTCCTTTGAGCGTTGTCTTGATCATCTCCTGGTTGAATATACTGAAATTCCACGATCAATGAAAATCCCAGAGGAATTGGGCCGCCAGGTTCAGGGCACTGGATTCATACGTAGGGCCTGGCAATTGACTGCTCGAGGATCAGCAGATGGAGTCACTTGCCCTGAATCATAAGGCTATCGGGAGTTGAAGGTAATCTTGGGTCGAGTTGGAATCCCACTTGGACAGACGACGACAATGTGGCGTCTCCCCATTGATCGGTGGAGGCGGCGGTCCTATAATCTGGCTCAACACTGGATTCAGTGCATTCCAACAGACTAAGGGGAGGAATCGAATATGCAGGGTAAAAAAGTCATGATGGTCGTGATCCTGGGAGTGGCGGGTTGGCTGGTGCTTCCTCTGCTGGCACGGGTCCAGCAGCCCGGTGGGGAGGCTGCCGACTCCCTTCCTGAAGGAAATGGACAGGCCCTGGTGAGCGCTTCATGCGTCGGATGTCATTCACTGGAAACCTCCGTCAACCGGGGCAGAAGCCGAGAGGAGTGGGTGACAACGATCAATGACATGGTTTCTCGAGGCGCCCAGATTTCCCCTGAAGATGCAGACACCATCACCGACTACCTGGCCGAGCACTACGGGGTGGACTTCCGCCTCCCACCGGAGCAGCGGCTCATGGTCTGGGTCGACCACCAGGGGAATGTAGAACCGCTGGCAGCACCACCCCGAAATTACAACCGGCAGCGCCTCTCACCGGACGGCCGGCGGGTGGCCGTGGACATCCTTCTGGTCACATGGGATATCTGGATTTATGAAATCCCCACCGGTGAGCTGAGAAGATTGACCCAGGTGGGCAACAATCGGTCTCCCACCTGGAGCAATGACGGCCAGTGGGTGGCATTCGGTTCTGACCGGCACAAGCCCCCTGGGGAAGGACTGTCCTACGGTGACGATCATGAAGCCTACTGGAAACGGGCCGATGGGAGTGGGGAAGCGGAACGTCTGACCGATGCTGAATTTAACCACGGGGCGGGAGCCTGGACCCCCGATGGCAAGACTCTGGCCATTTCCGAGCTTCACCCGGAAACCGGCCGCGATCTCTGGATGCTTCCCTTCGAGGGAGACCGCAAGCCCTGGCCTTATCGGACAACCCCACATATGGAAGGGGGAACCGCATTCTCTGCCGATGGACGCTGGCTGGCCTATACTTCCGGTGAGACCGGCCAACGTGAGGTTGTAATTGGAGCCTTTCCCGAGGCCAAGTCGGTCCATCAGGTATCCACCAGCGGAGGGATCGAAGTCATCTGGCCCTCCCACAGCAAAGACCTCTTTTACCGCAGTGGAAATAAACGGATGGCGGTGGAGATCAGCACCAGTCCCACCCTGACGGTGGGGACTCCCCGGGTCCTGTTTGAGGGAGACTTTATCCGCAGTCCCGGCGGCCGAGCCTACTGGGACGCGACCCGGGACGGCCAGCGGTTCCTCATGCTCAAAAAGGTGGAGTAGCCGGCGTCGTAAGGAGGGCCGTAAATGTCACGACATCAAGTAAGCCCTGTGGGTTGCGGGTCGGTGGGTACCGACCAACTCAAGCAAGGGGGCACCCGAACTCTTTTCCCAGGATTCGTCTCAAGGGGTGAGGTCGCCTGCTAGAAATCAATGAGGTAAGTGAACTTGGCAATGAGGGCCCTCTCCCTCACCTCTCCGGTACTGCTGCGCCTCTCGTTATAGACCAGAAAGAAATCGCTCAAGGGTTTGTAAATGTAATTGAAGCGAATGTTGCTGGAAACTTCCTGCAGGATGCTGTTGTACTGGATCAGCGCGTTGAGGAACAAATCCGTTGAGAAGGAATAGGTCAGGCGCGTGCTCGCCAAATCGGTCGTGAAGGCCCCGGAAGGCAGGTCGATGTTATTGCGAGTCCAGGACACATCCGCTCGGAATTGATAGTTGGCCTGAAATCGAAAATCCACGCCGTAAGTGTTTCGATCGCCGTTCCAAAAACTCCCCGTTGATCCGTTCACGCCACCACTGAACATGCGGCTCTGGTCGGTGGAATAGGATGCGGAGAACTCCTCAAACTGATAATCTCCCGCGGGCAGGCTTTGACCGGGCCGAATCGAGAAGGGCTCATCCAGCCGCTCAAAGTTGCTCTCCACAAGAAATTGCAATCTTCCCGTATCCTGAAACTCGGTGGTCAAACCGGTCTCCAGGGTTCGAGTCTCCAGCCGATTATCCTGATCGGTGATGTAGTCGATCTCAATGAAGGGTCGAAACTCTCGAATCCAGGGGATTCGTTCCCCGGGTCTGGGTTTATAGGTCAGTGCCCCCCGGCTCTTTCGAATCCCCCTGCGAGGTACAAACCCCACTTCAGGATTGAAATTTTTCTGAATCGATGAAAATTCACTGCGAATGTCCCACAAACGATCCTTCCAGGCCACGCTGAAGTCGCCCGCCATGTCCTGACCGTCGACGCCTGTCGTATCGGTCTTCAAGAAGAAGGAGGTGATGTTGAGTGCGTCGAATTTCAAATTGACGTCCATGCCGAAGGTGCGGTTGAATTCTCCGCCGCCGGCCTGTTTGTTGATGAAAATGCCCCCGAAGTTGGAACTTTCCAGGATGTCGCGGCGAACGCGAGCCACCGAAAAATTGGTGGAAGGAATGCTCTCGAAGTCGTCGGCCTGCATGGAGAGCAGTCCCACTCGATATTTCCCCACGGTTCCACTGAAGCGGGCACCACCCAGGATGGAGACCCGCTGTCCCTGATCGATGCCGATCCTGCGGGTGAAAAAGGCAATGACATCACGTCCGCTGGCCCCCCATTCTCGGGCGGATTTCCCGAATTCAAAGATGGCGGCATTCTCCAGAAAGAACTCCCGCTTCTCGGGGAAAAAGAGGCTGAAACGGGTGAGATTAATTTGCTGTTGATCCGCTTCCACCTGTGCGAAATCGGTGTTCACGGTCAGATCGAGGGTCAGGCCGGGAGTGATTCCATACTTGAGGTCGAGTCCAGGCTCGGGAAGGAAATCGACGTCATCATGCTGGCGTCGTACCACCGGCAGGGAGATGTATGGCTTGATGGAAAGGTTGCGGCCCTGGCGAACCCCGCTGAGACCGGTCAGTTCACCGGCCAGCGAGACTCGGTTGATTCGAAAAGGGCGAGGGATGGGCGACCAGTGGATGTCTTCGTTTTTACGGCGGATCTTTCGGGTCAGATTGAGTCCCCACACCTGTTCTTCCCCCTCTCGAAAGCGCAGGGTCTTGAAGGGAATGGCCATCTCAGCTTGCCAGCCTCGCTCGGTAATCTTGCTTTTCACCGACCAGACCGCGTCCCAGTCAAAGTTGGAGCTCTCTCCATTTCCAGCCATCTGGCCGTCTCTCTTGGCCCCCCTGGGATTGGTTCCGAAGACAAAGGCGTTTCGGTCATCGTCAAACGTATCCAGCAGCACGCCAAAGTAATCCCCTTCAAAGGGACTCACATCTCTGCGCACACTGTTGACGGTGATACCTTCCTTTCCAGCTGAATCGAAGCAGTAGATGCCTATGTAAAGAGTGGTCTCGTCATAGAGCAAGCGCACTTCTGTGGGCTCGCTGCCGGGCTCACCCATGACCGGTTCCTGCTGGATGAAATCGGCGGCAGGCTGGGCTCGCTGCCAGGCCGGCTCATCCATCTCCCCATCGATGACGATTTCCGAGTCGATGCGCAGAACTTCAACGCTTCTTTTTTGGCCGGGGTCCTGGGAAGCCGTTTGAGCACCGGCTCCAGCCACGGTCAGACCGGTGGCCAAAAGTAGAAGGTCAAGACGCCATGGGTTGGGCATAAGAATCATGGGCACGTTCTATTTCAGATGGAGACTGGAAGCTACACCTTGATGCTAAGGTCTTCGGGAGTTCTTTGCAATCAGAATCCCCATTTCGACCGAGCTCAACAGGCCGGAATGTGGGAGGTGCCTCAGTGCGCCGAATCCGGAAGGCGAGCTAACGAGCGGCCGCTACATTGGGCTTACCGTCTGATCGGTGGCCGCAGGGCCTTGCGCCCTTCTTAGCTTCCAAATCCTTGCCGCGGGCGCACGGCCGTGCGCCCCTACGAACACCATCGCGACTGAGTCCAACAGGCCGGAATGTGGGAGGCCCTCAGCGCACCGATTCCGGAAATCAACCCTTCATCTACTGCCCGGTCCGGGCCGCCCGCAGGGCGGCGCGGTCGACCTTTTCCCCTCGCAGGTAGACGGCGGCGATTCGCCGCGCATTCGTGATGTCGTCAAGCGGATTCGCGTCCAGCACAATGAAGTCTGCGCTCTTGCCGGCCTCCAGTGTGCCGACGTCAGCGATCTGCAGTAGTTCTGCCGAATTGCGGGTCGCCGCCGTGATGACCTCGGCCGGCGACATCCCTGCCGCCACCATGTCTTCCATCTCCATGGGAGGTGCCCAGGCGGTACTGCCGTCGGTGCCAAAGGCGATCCGAACGCCGGCCTCATGAAGCCTGGCCAGATTGCGAGCCTGGATGCCGTATGACTCCTGGGCATCCGGTCGGTCGGTGCTCCTCTCCTGAATTTGCTGCAACTCTTCGGCGGGAACGGTCTCACCGAGCCAGCTCATATCTCTCGTCACTCCCTGATCGGGAAGGTTGGGCACCAGGACCACGTTGGGGCGCTCCTTGAACAGCTCGATGATCTCCTCGTCAATGTCCTGATCCCGGATGCCATGAGCGAAGGCGTCGATGCCCGCCCGCAGGAGCCCCTTGGCATCCTCCAGTTCAAAGATATGGGCCGTGACGCGGAGGTTGTGCTGGTGGGCCTCGTCGATGATGGCGCCGTACAGGGCTGGGCTCAACTTTTCGTATTTGTCGTTCCGGTCGTCGACCCAGATCTTCACCAGGTCGACCTTCCTGTCGGCCAGTTCCTGAACGGCCGTCCGGGCCTCTTCTTCGCTGGTGATCCAGTAGGATGCCTCCGAACGTCCCGGCTCAGGCCCCGTTATCCCACGTCCTGCGGTGCGCGACCGCGCGGCGTTGGGAATCATCTCTTCCCGCACCTGGAAGGCCAGATCGCCGACATCGTGTCCGAGGCTCATCGCCACGCCGACCCCGTAGTAGGCCATATGCTGCAGCTGATCCAC
>JAZFRU010000079.1:0-7167 GCA_036445815.1 Acidobacteriota bacterium
AGGGCGGTCTTTCTCATCACTTTACGCAATCTCAAGAGGTTTTTTCCCTCCTTTGCCCTCCAGCTCAAGGGAGAGAACCAGGACAAGGAAGACACTCCAGATACCGATCTCTTCGTGCAGTCCAAGCGTTTTCCATATGTCCAGGCGGGTGAAAAGTTACGACTGAGACTGCAGTGTCAATTCGGTCGAAGAGGGATTTACCCGGTAGAGGGCTTTGAAATCAAGACCACCTTCCCTTTCGGCTTCTTTTGGCGAGGACGACAACTGGATGCTTCGGGAAATATCATTGTTTATCCGGAGTTGCGGGATCTGGGTCCGCTTTTTACTCGTCATCCGTATATCCAGGGCGTGGAAGAGAAGAATCGCAGGGGACGTAGTAATGAACTCTACAACATCCGACACTATGAAGCCGGGGACAGTGCTCGCTTCGTTCACTGGAAATCGACCGCCAAGCTCGGGAGTCTGATGGTCAAGGATTTTGCCTCGGAGCAGGAAGTGCCCTTGAATGTGCTTTTTTCCACCTATCTACCGAATCCTTCCCTTACAGACCTTGAACAGTTTGAAAAAGCAGTGTCCTGTGTGGCATCTCTGGGCCGTTATTATCGGCTCAAGGGTCACAAATTCAAGTTCAATACTGGAGAGTTCAATGTTGCGGTTGACGGAGGTGCTCCAGAGTACGATCGTTTCATGGAATATCTGGCCCAAGTGCGGCCGGCTGAGAAGTTTCAGCTTGATGTCGACGAATTCTCCCCTCCCTGTATCTTGTTTGTGGCCGGCAACTCGATGGAAAGGGAGGGAATGCCACAAGTGGATTACCTGCAGCTATGAGCTTTGAGAGGTCTTTTAGAGCGGCCAGTTACCTTTTGTTGTTTTCGGGGTTCATTTCTCTGTTGGCCAGCGACGCAGTGGGTTCCCTGGTGACCGTTTTGTACCTTCTGGTTCTGGCAGCGAGCTGGAGGATCGGGGGGGTAACCGTCGAGGGTTGGAGGCAACTGGTCCTGTTTGTGGCTCTTGTCATCTTCTTCTTCATCGATGGCTTGTTCCTTGCCGATTTTGTGTCAGCCACGGTCCACCTGTTGCTTCTGGTCAGTCTGGTCAAGGTGTTCAATCTGGAGGCCGCAAGAGATTATCTAATCGTTTACTGCATTTCCTTCGGATATCTTCTATTCGCGTCCTCCTATACCATTTCCATTGCCTTTCTGGTGACCCTCGTCCTGTATATCTTCTCGGCCATTTTGACCTTTATTCTGTTTGAAAGTAAGCAAGCCTATGAAGAGAATCGTTCCTCGTACTTTTCCCTGAAAGGATATATCAATGTAGCTCTGTTCATCACGATTCTGATTGTATTGATTTCCGTGCCCATCTTCATGGTTATTCCCCGAGTTTCGTTCGGATTATTCAGGGTGGATAGGGCCCTGGACCTCAATATGAGTGGGTTTTCCGACAAGGTGAGTCTGGGTGATATCGGGCAGATTATTGTGAATTCAAGTGTCGTCATGCGAGTAAGAGTGGGAGTTGACCCGGACAATGTGCCCCCGGATCTAAAGTGGCGAGGAATCTCTTTGGATCACTATGACGGTAGGGATTGGTCCAACACACGGGACAATTATCGACGGCTTCGCAGAAACAGCCGCTTTGGGGGGATTCTGGTGACCGAGAATCGTCGCAATGACGAGAATCTGCTTGAGCAGGATATTTTCCTGGAACCCTTCAGTGATGTCATCTTTGCAGCTTCGGAGATGGTACTGATCACTGGAGAGGCGCTGAATCGATCAGTGATGTTCGAGGACGGCAATGACTCGATTGGTGTCTTTCGACGCACCCGCGGGCCCTTGAGATATGTCGTCTATTCAGACCTGATGAGTCGCGCCGAGAAAATAGCGATACCCATTCAGGGAACGACTCCGGAGGCGATCCAGGATCGTTATTTGCAGCTTCCCGAACTCAACCCCCGTGTTTACCAGCTGGCAGAGGAAGTCACGACAGGCTACACGGGCAGCGTCGAGAAGGCCCTGGCCATTGAACGTTTTCTGGTGGGGAATTACGGATACTCTCTGGAGAACCAATCTGGAAGTGCCGATGATCCACTCTACGATTTCTTGATGGAAGGCAAGCTGGGTCACTGTGAGTATTTCGCCGCGGCCCAGGCGATCATGATGCGTATCGTAGGAATTCCGACCCGAGTCGTCAACGGATTCAGAAGAGGAGAACTGAATACATTCAGTGATTATTTCATCGTACGGCAGTCGGATGCCCACAGTTGGGTCGAAGGATACTTTCCCGGACCCGGCTGGATGGAGTTCGATTCGACTCCTGCAATCGATACCGGTCTTCGAGGATTTGCTTTGACCCGATGGGCCTCTCAACTCCTGGACAGTATCGATTCTCTTTGGGTTGAAGTCATCATGTTCGACCGGGTCTCGCAAATCGGTGTGTTCCGTTCCTTGAGGTCTAACCTGAGCAGTTCATGGAACGAAATCTCCCGCATCTCCGAGCGATTGGATGATTTGGCCCAACTGCAGTGGCTGGACCGTTTCAAGACCTGGGACCTATGGAAGCTTGTGTCTCTGGTCGGGAGCGGTCTTGGAGTGGCTATTGGCTGGATGATGTACCGCTATCGAAGATATTTGAAAATCCTGTGGAGGCAGTGGTTCTCGGGGCGGGTGAGTTCCAGAATCGCCCCCGAATACTACTTGGAAATGCTGGCACTTCTGGGGCGGAGAGGTTTGGTCAAGAACCCTGCTGAGACCCCGGGGGAGTTCGTCCAGAGGATTCAGGTTGACTTCAACAGTCCTGCGCCTGGCCTCATCACCCAGCTCTACTATCGCAATCGGTTCGGCCATTTCCCCCTGGAGGCTTCGGATCTGTCCAGGGTATACGGCTGGTTGAAAGAACTCCGCCGTTAAGTTCGAAGTGCAGTGTTCCATCAGCACACCTCCCTGGATTGATGGAACAGGGCCTTGGGCTGTGCACTGCCCGGTCTCCTGATATAATTCAGCTCATGTCAAAGGTCGGATTCGTCAGTCTGGGATGTCCCAAGAACCTCGTCGACAGCGAGGTGATGTTGGGTCTCCTGAACAGGGAAGGCCATGAAATCACCACCAATGAGCAGGATGCTGAGATCATCGTGGTGAATACCTGCGGTTTTATTGAGAGTGCCAAGCAGGAGTCGATTGACACGATTCTGGAAATGGCACAGCAGAAGGTCGATGGGAATTGTCGTAAATTGATTGTGGCCGGTTGTCTGGTGGAACGATACCGGGAGGAAATCCTCGAACGAATTCCGGAAGTTGATGCCGTTATCGGCACCAGCCAGATACCGGAAATCATCAGTGCCTGCTCTGAAACCTCACAGGTCTCTGATTTTCCCCACTCTCCATCCCAGGGGGCTTACCTTTACAACGAGTCGGATCCCAGGGTGTTCACGACTCCCGGGTACAGTGCGTATCTAAAGATCGCGGAGGGTTGTGACCATCCCTGCAGTTTCTGTGTTATTCCCCGGATGCGAGGGCAGTTTAACAGTCGTTCCATTGAGTCAATTATTGTCGAGGCAACCGATCTGGCTGCTCGAGGCATCAAAGAACTCAATCTGATCGGGCAGGACACCACCATGTACGGTTGGGATTGGGGAAATCGTTCGGGTTTGGCTGAACTCGTTACTCGGCTGGGAAAGGTCAAAGGGATCGAGTGGATTCGTGTCCTGTATGTCTATCCCAATACGGTTTCCGATGAGTTTCTGGAAGCGGTCGCACAAACTCCGACCGCCTGTAAATACATCGACATTCCTCTTCAACACGCCTCGAGTAGGGTCTTGAAGCGGATGAAAAGGGGAGGGAATCGCCGCTCTCTAACGAACTTGATCAAACGGATTCGCGACCTCATTCCTGAAGTCGCCATTCGAACGACCATGATTGTGGGTTTTCCGGGCGAGACGGAAGCGGACATGCAGGAGTTGTTGGATTTTGTTCAGGAGACACAGTTTGATCGTCTGGGCGTCTTCACCTACTCTGATGAAGAAGAGTCGGATGCCTATGAGCTCGATGGAAAGCTTCCAGAGGAGGTGAAGGAGGATCGTCGCCGTCGCTTGATGGAGATCCAGGCCGGCATTTCCAAGGGCAAGAACTGCGAGTTGGTGGGAAGAGTGATGCCGGTGCTGGTCGATGGAGTGTCACAGGAAAGTGAGCTGTTATGGCAGGGCCGGTTGTCTTCCCAGGCCCCGGATATTGATGGAGTGGTTTATTTGACGGATGGAATCACTCAAGAGGTCCTGCCCGGAGATATACGTTCGGTCCGTATCACGGAGGCCCATGAGTACGACCTCGTTGGAACGGTCCTAGCATGAGCGGCAAGGGACTCTCCTGTCCTGCCTGCGGCCGGGAGGTAGCAAAATCTACCTCTACGCCTTTTCCCTTCTGCAGCGAACGTTGTCGTCTTCTCGATCTGGGAAAGTGGCTCGATGGAAGGTATCGGGTTGCCGGCCGGAACGTTCCACCGGAGCCCGAGGTGGACGACTAATGCCTCGATTGATTCAAGCCGTCGTGACCGGTCTGGGAATAGGCTATCTCCCCCTGGCCCCAGGAACCTGGGCTTCAGGGACAACTGTCCTGTTGATTGCCCTGATCCACTGGGCCGTTCCCACCCAGGTGGGGCTGATCTTGGGTGGTCTTTTGTTATTCATCACGCCGGTGGCGGTCATCTTTTCCACGCGGTTCTCAAAGGCTGAGAGTCACACTGATCCCTCCGAAGTTGTCATTGATGAGATTATCGGACAAATGATTTGTTTTCTCTGGAATCCGGTATCGATGGTCTCTCTGATGGCAGGATTTCTGATGTTCCGTTTCTTTGATATTGTCAAACCGTTCCCTGTAAGAACTTGTGAGAGATTACCCGGCGGGATGGGGATCGTGTTCGATGATGTAGCGGCCGGTCTGTATGCGGGTGTTTTGCTGGCCATCCTGCTGTGGCTGTTGCCTGGCTAGGTTTTGTGGGGCTTTATAAGAGGCACTATGCGAGCGGAAATCATTGCCGTTGGAAGTGAGCTGTTAACGTCCTCCCGCCTCGACACCAATTCACTTTTCATTACCGGACGGCTCAATGAGTATGGATTCAGAGTCCGGAGGAAGTTTGTTGTGGGGGACCGTCGGGAGGAGATTCGCAAATCTCTCGAACTTGCGCTCCATGCCTCTGAAGTGGTTGTCACCATTGGAGGATTGGGTCCGACCCATGATGATATGACCCGGGAGGTGGTCTCGGAAGCATTGGGACGGGATCTGGAACTGGATAGTGTTCTGGTCAGTGGACTCAAGGCACGCTTTCACCGTGCCGGACTGCAGCTCACCGAAAATAATTTCCGCCAGGCCATGGTTCCCAAAGGAGCCGAACCTATTGAAAATCCCAACGGCAGTGCTCCGGGCCTTTTTCTGAAGGAAGGAAAGGCTCTTTTGTTCCTGCTACCGGGACCACCTCGTGAACTTGAACCCATGATGGATCAGGTGATCGCGTCCATTCGTAAACACAAACAGGTCCACCCGACATTCAAAAGGCTTCTGAAAGTGGCCTCTCAATCCGAATCAGTGGTGGATGCAATGGTGGGCCCCATTTACCAGTCCTATCCACAGATTGAAACGACCATTCTCTCTTCCCCCGGCATTATTGATCTCTATTTGAACTGGGTAGGTGAAGGTAACCGGGAACTGGCCGAAAGCCAACTGGAGGAACTCAAGTCCCGTCTGACCGATAAGTTAGGCCGGTCGTTGTTTACCGACCAGGAAGAAGGTCTCGAGGAAGTGGTGGGAAGGATCTTGCTGAAAAGAGGAAAGAGGTTGGCCACGGCGGAGTCCTGCACCGGGGGGTTGATAGGAAAAATGCTCACTGATGTGCCGGGGAGCTCGAACTACTATCAAGGGGGAGTCGTTTGCTACAGTGACGACTTGAAGGTCGACCTGGTGGGCGTAGATCGTGGGGTTCTCGAACGTTTCGGGGCCGTCAGCGAACCGGTTGCCCAGCAGATGGCGCTCGGTATTCGTGAGCGCACGGGAGCGGACCTCGGAGTTTCCGTAACCGGGATCGCAGGACCGGAGGGGGATAACCCAGAGAAACCCGTTGGGCTGGTGTTCATCGGCCTCTCTGATGGCAGAGAGACGCTGGTGCGGCAGGAGCGGTTTCCAGGGACTCGGGAGGCGATTCGGATGCGGGCCTCCAGGCATGCCCTGGACTGGGTGAGGCGGGCTCTCCTGACCCCTGACCCTTGACCGGCGCTGGTCTTCAACCAGCGCGTTCCACGTTCCAGGTTCCACGTTCCACGTTTTAAGAAAAGAAGGTAGGGGGCGGCTGTGCGCCCACGACTAGATCGTGCCGAATCCGGCTGACAATACACACACACATGCACGATCTGGACAGCACCATCGGCAAGTGCTAGGAATGGACCATGATCCGTGCCTTCATAGCGGTCGCTGTTCCTGAATCAGTCTTGCGGCGCTGCCAGGCAATCAGCGATGGTCTTCGAGCGCTCGATCTGGAGGGACGGTATGCCAGGATGTCGTCGATTCATCTGACCCTGCAATTTCTGGGGAATATCGAAGAAGAAAAAATCCCGTCGATCGAGAAACTCTTGCGGGAAACGGGGAGGGCCGCCAGGCCCTTTGACCTGGAGATTCGAAGGCTGGGAGTCTTTCCGAATCGGAACACCCCCCGGGTCCTCTGGATTGGCGTTGACCCCGTCGATGTGGTCAGCGACCTGCAAGGAAGACTGCAGGAAGGTTGCAACCTGTTGGGTTTTCCCGGAGAGGCTCGGTCCTTTCACCCCCATTTGACGCTGTTGAGACTCAAATCCCGCAAGAATCTATCCCGTCTGGTCGCCCATGTTGAAGGGGCGGGGGCAGGTGAGCAAGCAGGGGGGCTCAGGGTGGAAGAAATTCACCTCTATCAGAGTATCCTGAAGCCCGACGGGGCCGAGTACCGCAAACTGGTGACGGCGAGACTGGGGGGGAGGTGAGCGCTGGTCTTTGACCAGCGCTTTACAGGTTCCACGTTCCAAGTTGGACCGGAGTGTGGGAGGCGGCTCAGTGCGCCGAATCTTCACCACCAAGATACGGAGAAGAGTTTCACCACAGAGACACAAAGACACAGAGAAGATAATTCTTTTCTTTTTCTTGCCCTCTAATTTCA
>JAZFRU010000080.1:0-11966 GCA_036445815.1 Acidobacteriota bacterium
TCTCTCACATAATCGTGACTCGCGTAGCCTTCAATCACCGCGACCTTGAGACCAGTGAGCTGGTCCAGGGTGACTTGTCCGGTCAGCTCCCGACGTACAATGATGACAGCCGGAAGTTCCAGATAAGGCTCGGTAAACGCCATGTACTCAGCGCGCTCTGGCGTGTAGGCCGCTTCCATCCAGACGTCGATCTGATTGCGCTGGGTGTCCTCTACAACTTCATTCCAGTCTTCGCGCCGTTGGACCTCCAGTTCGATGCCTAACCGAGACTCCAATACGGTTACATAGTCGGCAGCAATGCCGCGATAGACCCCTTCATCGTCAAAGAATTCAACCGGTGGGAAGTTGGGAGCCGGACCGATCCGGATCGTTTGATGCTCGCTCAACCAGTCGAGTTCCTCATCGGTGAGTTGAAGATCGGTTTGTGCCCAGGGCGAGGCAACCAAAAACAGTACCACCAGGGAAGTCATCGCTAGCGACCTGCGATCCTTCCCGGTTGGCCCTATGGGGTGACGCTTCAGTCGTACCTTCATCATGAATATTTGATAGATGGCGTTGAGAAAGGAAGCCAGACTCAAATCAGAAATAGTAGCCTATATTGACATTGAATCTCATTTCCCACTGAGCACTCGGGTTACCATCGGCGAAGCCGAGAGTGTAGTCGGGGCCGATCCATGCGTGGTTCTTCCCGAAGGCAAAGTCCACGTAGGTGAAAAGTTTGCCTGCTGCAATCAAGACCCCAATCACGTTCTGTTGTGAGTCGGCGAAGCTGTCCTCGGTCTTCGCCAAATAACTATAGTTATTATAGAAGGTCAAACTGTCAATGGGCTTTCGCTGGATGGGAAGTTTATAGGCGACGTTGGCGATCATCATAGATCCTTCGGCCGCGACCTTGTAGGGAGCATCGTAGGCCCCTAAAACAATAAAGCGATCATCCTGGCCCAGCGGGTTCTCCGGTCTAAAAGCGTATTTCAAAGCCTCTAGCATGATGTTGACTCGACCATAGGTGAGATTAGCATGCACTGCAGTGGCCCAATGTTTTCCCATTCTTGCGGTTGTGGCGTTGTAGAGACCTCCGTATTCACCGGACAATCCTACTTCAGAGCTACCAGTCTGGCCATGGTCGATGGTGTAGGCGACCCGGGCATTGACCTGATTGGTTTCCTCATTGGTCCTGGGTCCGCTCATTCCCGGATCACCCAGCTCACTTCCACTGGCCCGGACCACATCGTAGGAGTATCGGGCACTGTCAAGGCTGTTCCCGGTGTAACTCCCTTCGTCATTTTTGTAAAAGGCAACTTGAACGTTTAGCGCATCCAGGGGAACAATCAGTTTCACCCCGGCGTCGTAGTCGTCTTCCATGCCCAGATAGTAAGTGAGGTCGAAAAACCAGTTGTGGGAGGCATAGGGGAGGAGCCCCAACGGATTGCGATGAACACCGAACTGAACCTCGCTCCCATTGGCGAATGTGTAACCGAAATATCCGTGGTGAAGCATGTTGTAGCCCGAGTAGAAGCGGTACTCCAACGAGATCCCGAGCCCTTGATGCGATCCGTCAACATTGACCCGGGCGGTATCGAAAGCAAAATCACCCCCCCTGTCGCGGTTCGCTTCCTCTCCCAGCCATGACTTGTAGAAGGCGTTGAAACGGAGTGCACCTCCTAGGTGAAAGCTATCCTCATTGGTGTTCTGGTCGTTTGTACTTGTGCCGTCCGCCTGGCCTGGTTCGCCGGAGGGGACCTCTTCTGTCGTTTCAGAAGTCCTCTCCAACTCCTCGAGGTCTTGCAATCCCAAGGCAAAGACCGAGGGGGTGCTCACTGCCAAGCCCCCCGACAGAAGAATCATGGCATAGACCAGAAATCGCCGGCAACTTTTCATGAGGCTATTATGAGCAACCAGCCCGAGGTGCCGAATATCGCCCCCTCTGTTCCATACATAATCGCATAGCCGAACACGTAGAACCCGAGAGCGGAAAAGTAGAAATCCAAGAGGTTCTTCATCAACACATGGGAGTTTTTTGGGCACGTATTAGACCCGCTTCTACCATCCCGAAGCCGGCTCGTATAAAGAAACCCAAGATGGTTGGGACCAAGACCCACAGGGTGCGCAGGCATTATAAGCCGGGGTCTGCGAGGCCGTCGCCTCCTGAACAAGAACTCCGGCAGAAGATAATGCGATGAAAAAAACTACCCACCCACAGTCGTGAATTTGTCACTTTCCATCTCTCTTTGAAAGTCGATAGCACAATCGTCGATCGGACCAGATCCTTCGGGTGTATTACCTTTATTCAGCTCCACAAAAGATGCTCAGCCCTTCCGCACGCGAGATCTCTTCGATGATCTTGCGTCCGAAGACGCTCGTGCCCTTGTCATCGACGGCAGAACAAAAAGCAGCGATGCCTAATCTCCCCGGAGCCACAGCCATGATCGCACCCGAAACACCTGTCTTTGAGGGTAGCCCTACCGTAAAGGCATATTCGCCAGACCCATCATACAGACCACAGGTTGCCATAAGCGTCACCACCTGCTTGAGCTGGTTGACCGAAAGGCGAAGACCGGAGACATCAGGAACGTCTCCACCTCCAGCCAAAACGGCCGCAAACTTTGCTAGATCGTCACAGCCGACCCTGAGCGAGCACACATAAAAATAATCCGAGAGTATAGCTTCAACGTAGTCTACGCGGGTCTGGGTAGTCGGACGTGGTCGATGGTCAAAACATCCACGGTGCAACAATCCCCAGGTTAGCTGGCGGTTTTTCTCGCCGAACTCGGTTTCGGACCGGAACACGTTTTCGTCCACATCTATGCCTTTGTTATCGCAAGCCGTCTGGACGAACTTGAGGAAACTGGCACGACGCTGCTCAGGGTCCTCTTCCGGCAACATCGATACGAGCAGGATCGCGCCAGCATTCGTCATCGGATTAAAGGGCACTTCCTTACGCTCGATCTCAGTCCACTTTGGGTCGGAATCGAATGGGTCACCTGTAGGCTCTCTCCCCACTCTGGAAAACACGAACTCGAGGCCCCTCCGGTGAAGAACATAGGAGAGCAGGAAGGGCACACAGACAGCTTGCAGCGTAAAGAGAAAATCAGAATGCCGACCGCCACCCAGGAGTGTGCCTTCCAACGTACAGAGACTCACCGATCGGTGTTCTGGCAATATTTTGGCAAGCTCGGGGATGTATGAAACGACCCGACCGGAAGTCACTTCGAAACCTGTTTTCTCGACCAAACTTTCAAGTGCCTCCGAATTACTATAGGTCTTGAGGGAGAAGGAAGACCGAGGACGGGAAAAAATGCCAAGTTTTTCTTCTAGTGTGATCTTCTCCAATGCGTAGAGTCCAAAACACGAATTGCCTGCAGGATCAAGTGCGGGACCGTAGGTGGCGATCCCCATTTTTCCAGGAACAACCGCAACAATTCCACCACCAACACCCGACTTAGCTGGAATTCCAATTTTGGATGCAAAGGTCCCCGACCCGTCATACAAGCCACAACTTGTCATGAGGGCGAGGACCATTCTGACGTGCTCAAAGGAAGCAAACCGATCGCCCGTTTTGAAATCGACGCCTTGATTGGCTAGAAGTCCTCCAAAGTAGGCAAGATCCATGGTCGTCACGGCAATCGAGCACTGCCTGAAATACACGTCGAGAACACCCTCAATGAAATCAACAGCACTCAGATCGCGTTTATACGAAAACACCCGCCGGTCGTTCATAATCCAGGCGAGTGAACGGTTATTGTGACCTGTCGTTTTCTCCGAGCCGTAGATAGCACTATCGACTTCAAGGCTCGGGTTGCCACAGACCTTGCGAACAAAATCCAAGAATCCTTGAAATTGTTGGTCGGGACCATCACCGGGGAACATCGAACTGACGACAATAGCCCCAGCATTGATCATAGGATTTTGGGGTCTTTTACTCCCGATCTGAAAGCGTAATCCTGAGTTAAACGGGTCCCCTGTGGGCTCCTTTCCAACTCGTGAGAAAACCTGTTTTGACCCATTCGATTCAAGAGCATAAAGGAGCGCAATCGTCTTCGAGATAGATTGGATACTGAAGGGCTCGCTGCAGGCACCAGCCGAAAGGTTCGCTCCATCCAAATAGCAAATCGAGACGCCGCGGTCGTCTGTGTTAGCTCGGCTCAGTTCAGGAATATAATCGGCCACTCTACCTTCGGTCGATTCAAACTCGGCCTCATTGAGTAGAATCTCAAGAGCCGATTCTGTCCCATAGGTTGTTAGCCTCGTGACTTTCATGCCTTCAGGATCCATACCACCACACTCAAATCTTTACTAAGGCCGTTGCAAGGAACTGCTTTACTGTCCGTCTCTCGTTGGAACCGAGGGGACCTAGTCTTTCAGGTCTTTGGGGAGTTTGCCGCTGGGGTCTTCTCCACTCCCCTTTTTCAGGTTGAGAACATCGATGCCGGTCACGCCTTTCAATTGTTCCAGCATCACGACTGCGCTGTTGGTGAGGTTTCTCACGTGACTCGTCAAACCCTGACCATCTCCAGAGTCCACCACCGTGAGCCTCTCCACGCGGAGATTGTCGGAAACCACCCGGGTAACCTTATCCAATAGCTCAGGCAGCATCTGGATCAGGAACAGGTCTCGTGTGTTCCCATCCTTCCATTGGGCGCGCATCAGTTCAATTGCCTCCGCCGTGGCTCGACCATCTTCCAAGATGCTGGCGGACTTGCCTTCTGCTTCCAGTACCATCGCCTGCTTCCCAGCCTCCGCTGGGACCACGGTATTGGCCTTTTCCCTTTCCGTATTCAGCTCCACTCGTTTGCGTTCCAGCTCAATCTCCTCTTCAGCCCGTGCCAGATCTCCGGCGACTTGTGCTTTCTGGTCCGCCCGATTGGATTTTGCGAGGAGTACGGCCCGCCGTACGGCGAGTTCGTTCTCACGCTCGATGATGGTCAATTCGGCTTGGATTTCCGCTTCCCTTCCCATTTGCTGTCTCTCAGCCGCTACCCGGCGGGATTCCGCTTCCGCCTCCGATTCCGCTATTTGGGCATCGCGCTTGATCTGAGCATTTCGTTTTCGGCCGATCGCCTCCAGGTAACCCTGCTTGTCAGTGATATTCTGAATCTGGAAGAAATCCAGGACAATTCCCAGCTGTCTCAAGTCCGCCCGAGCCTTTCCGGTAA
Organism: Acidobacteriota bacterium; assembly: GCA_036445815.1. GTDB lineage: Bacteria > Acidobacteriota > UBA6911 > RPQK01 > JADFOI01 > JAPYTY01. The sequence continues at coordinate 5,154 of JAZFRU010000080.1, forward strand.
CGTTTTCGGCTATCTCCAGGCGCTGAGAATTGGCCTGTTCGGGAGTGACGGTCGCCATGACACCGCGAAGGGCCCCTTCAATGGTTTGTTGGGAACTGCGTATGACCGCATCGAGACCCTTACCAAGGAATCGCTCGATTGCGTTGTCCATTCCATCCTCAGAACGACCGGCCAGCTTGACATTGGCTTCTCCTTCAACCACCACCGGTATCATGCCGGAACACATGGCCTCGGGTAGATGCATCTCAATGTTGATGGTGTTGAGGGAAAGCCTGGCTACCGACTCTATAAACGGCCATTTGAATCCGCGACCTCCGCGGATAACTCTATATCCCCCAACTGATCCATCAGGTAATCGACGCTTCCGGCCCGCCAATATGACAATCTCATTGGGCTGGCAAATGACGATATTCGATTTAATGAAAATCAGGAGGAGAAGCAGTCCGAGGGACCCCAGACCGATGACTATCCCGAAAATTTGATCTTCACCCATGGATTTACACCTCTAATGCGAGCTTCGTGTTACACATTGTAATAAAGAGAAAACTCTCCTGGATGGGGCCGCAAACGGAGGAAGTCGATTTCTTCTTTGCGCTTAATGTCGATCCACATCTGAATCAGGTCCTCAGGAAAAACATCGTCGGCTATGAGAAACTCGCGGTCACGGTCCAGGGCATCGATTGCCTCATCAAGTGAGGCCGGCGTTCTGGAAATCGACTTGCCCCGTTCGGTTCCAGCCAGTTCATAAATATCCTCATCAATCGGCTCGGGTGGTTCAATTTGATTCCGCACACCATCGATGCCGGCCAGAAGAATGGACGCAAAAGCCAGATACGGGTTGCACGATGGATCGGGGGTACGAAACTCAATGCGTTTGGTGCTCGGGCTCGCCGCAAACATCGGGACTCGAATACAGGCGCTTCGATTACGTTGAGAATAGACCAGATTCATAGGGGCCTCATAACCCGGGACCAAACGACGATAAGAGTTGGTGGTTGGAGCCACAAACGCACACAGAGCAGGAGCGTGATGCAGGATTCCTCCGATGAAATGGACGGCCATCTCACTGAGTTCCGCGTAGCCACCGGATTGATAAAACAGGTTGGTCCCATCCTTCCACAAACTGACATGGACATGCATGCCGGATCCGTTTTCCTCAAACAGAGGTTTGGGCATGAACGTCGCCGTTTTTCCGTGACGATTTGCGACGTTCTTGATCACGTATTTGAATAAGATGGAGTTGTCCGCCGACTCGATCAGGGTCCCGAAGCGAAAACCGATCTCGTTTTGCCCGGCTGAAGCAACTTCGTGATGGTGCAAGTCGGGCTCGAGACCAACCTGACCCAGAATGGTTGACATCTTGGATCGTAGGTTTTGGAAGGCATCCACCGGTGCTGCCGCAAAGTAGGCCAGTTTGCGATCGGCGCGATGTGCCAGATTGGGTCCGGCGGTCCGACCTGTGTTCCAAAACGCGGTATTGGAGTCGACGAAATAATAGCTGTGCTGAGTTGCATGGTCGTAGCGAACATCGTCGAAGACGAAGAACTCCAGTTCGGGCCCAAAGAACACCTCGTCTGCGATTCCCAGCGAGTTGGTCAGGCGTTCCGCCCGACGGGCCACCCCTCGCGGATCACGACTATAGGGTTTGTATCCACTGGGATCGACGATGTCGCAAAATACCGAGAGAGTAGGATCATCGAAGAAGGGATCTTTGAAAAGAGTCCCGACTTCGGGAAACAACTTCATGTCGCTTTCGTTGATCTTCTGGAACCCACGAACTGACGAACCGTCGAATCCAAGGCCCTTGTGAAAGATATCCTTCTGAACCGCCCCTACCGGCAGGGTGACGTGCTGGAGAGTCCCCAAGAGATCGACGAATTTGAAATCCAAGAAACGGATGTCTTCATCGCTGATTCTCAAGAAGACTTCATCTGCTGTTATTGTGCGATTATTCGCCATCAGAACTCCTATTGCACCGCCCTTTCTCCACGTTCGCCAGTCTTACAGACGATCAGATCGTGGAGTTCCGTCACCAGGACAATTCCAAAGCCGCCGCTTTCCTGTGCACCTCGAACGATGGCATCTACGGCCCTGTCCACCATTTCCTCCTTGAGCGGCAGCTCGATACGAATCTTTTGAAACAGAGACACCTCGTAGGGAACCCCACGAAAGGTTCTGAACTCTGCCCCTTCAGGCGCTGTGCCAAGGACGTTGGTAGCCGTGATATGTTTGATCTGTGCGTCAAACAGTGACTGCTTCACCGCGGGTAATTGCTGTGGCTGAATAATAGCAACGACAAGCTTCATTCAATTACTCCTCAAACTCACTCTGTCGTAAAAATTTGAAAACCGCTATAAGATTCGATTCCGTGCTCTTCGGTGTCGAGACCGCGTAGTTCGACATCATGCGATACGCGTAAGCCAACCGCCGCATCAATGGCGCGGAAGACAATCCACATCAACATGGCGGTCGCTCCCAGGCAGGCCACGACACCTAAGGACTGGATTCCCAGACTGCCGAACCCTCCACCGTAAAAAAGCCCATTGGTGGGGGCGCCCAGAACTTCTTGACCAAAAAGGCCCACTGCCAGAGTGCCCCACACACCGCAGATGCCGTGCACGGGAATAGCGCCAACGGGATCGTCAATCTGCAACCTGTTCAGCCAGTCCACTCCATAAATGACCAGAACTCCCGCCGCAACACCGATGTAAATCGAGGCTCCGTCACCGACAACGGCACAGGGAGCCGTGATACCCACTAGCCCTCCAAGTGCCCCGCTGAGAGCCAGGGCAAGGTCTGGTTTTCCAAACTTGATCCAGGCAGTGATCATCGCCGCTATGGCCCCAGTGGCAGCCGCCAAAGTGGTATTCATGACAACCCGTGCCACCAAACCCGGATCCTCCATGCCCAAGCTGGATCCGGCATTAAACCCATACCAGCCAAACCAGAGAATGAACACGCCCAGGGTCACCAGCGGCATGCTGTGGCCGCCAATGAAGTTGGATGAACCGTCGGGATTAAAACGGCCAAAACGAGGACCCAACATCCATGCGCCCACCAGTGCCGCCACTCCACCAACACCATGAACCACCGTTGAACCTGCAAAGTCGTGAAAGCCAAGCCGTGCCAGCCAACCGCCCCCCCAAACCCAGTGGCCGACCAGCGGGTACACGAAGGCACATATGAGAAATGAATAGGCAAGATAGGAGATGAAACGCATGCGTTCAGCCACAGCCCCTGAAACGATGGTGGCGGCGGTTCCCGCGAATACCGCTTGGAAAAACCAAAAGGCAGGCAGCGGAAGACCATCGACCGGCGACTCGGCGCTCATGAGCAACCAGCCTGAGGTGCCGAAGATCAACCCTTCTGTTCCATACATAATCGCATAGCCGAACAGATAGAACCCGAGAGCGGCAAAGCAGAAGTCCAAAAGGTTCTTCATCAATACATTGGAAGCGTTTTTGGCTCGGATCAGACCCGCTTCCACCATCCCGAAGCCGGCTTGCATAAAGAAAACCAAGATGGCTGCGACCAATACCCACAGGGTGTCCAGGGCATCATAATCGGGGGGCTGCGAGGCCGTCGCCTCCTGGGCAAGAACTCCGGAAGAAGATAATGCGATGCACAATAAACGACCCGCCCACAGTCGTGAATTTGTCACTTTACATCTCTCTTTAAAAGTTGGTAACCCAATCTTCGGTCAGACCAGATTCTTTTGATGTTTGCGGTGTGAAATTCATACTCCCCCTGCCTAGAACTTCCACTTTCTGCCCAGAATTCTGCGAAAGGTCTCCAAGCTCACTGGATGGTATTGTCAAGTTAAGCCACTGTCAACGACAATCGGAGAATTAACTCACGATATCGAGACCACCGCTTGTTTCCGGAAATCACCGGTTACGTCACGTGCCTGATCGGACATGGAAATCCCCCCTCTGGGTTTGAGCTGCTGGAGTTGGGTTGAGTTAGTTTGCCGCGGGCATAACACGGGCACAACCCTGTCAAAGGGCGGAGATGATGGTTGTTCAAAGGCCAAAGAAGTAAATCTCCCGAGCCAGGAAGATGTATCGAGTAGACGGGGCAAACTCAAGCGCCAGGTTCATCCGTCACGGAAGGTCGTGGAAAGCGAGGGTGGTCACGGAGGGGAATCCCACTGAAACCATCTTTTAGATTACAGAAGGTTACCAGCCGGCTCCTCGTAGCAAAGTAGAAGTCCTTCATTAACACATAGCGCGTCCTGGCACGGTATCAGACCGCCTCCCGGAGCTCGAAGCGACTCTAACTAACATCGTATTGGAAAGATTCTGGCCTGTTTAGTTTCTTGTTTTTCGGCCTTCCACTCTCCCAACACATCGAGAAGCGCCTCGTGTGTGTCAGACGATAGAGTCCTTCGTGGTATGTGCCCCAGAACTTTCAGGGTGTCCTGTACTTTCTCAAGGTAATTCTGACATACCTGGCAGTTAGCAAAATATCTTTCGAGCCGCTCAAGGTCGTTGGCAGGTATGGCAGCTTTAAGGTAATCGGTAACAAAATCGACTATCTCCTGACGAATTATTTCTTCTTTAATGGGTTCGTCCTCCCTTTAACGGTTATACAGATCGTCGAGCACACGACATTTTGCTTCTGGGGTTATTGTGGAGCAACACTCTTTGATTGGTCCCAAAAAGCTCCCATTCATCTTTATTATTCCCTGTGATTACTCTCATTTGGAATGCCTACCGCCCTGTTTGCGGCGCAATTACGCCCTTATGGGCCAGAAAAGATGCTCAGCCTCTCCGCAAGCGAGATCTCTTCGATGATGCGGCGCCCGAATACACTGGTGCCCTTATCATCAACGGCAGAGCAGGAGGCGGCAAGACCGAGCTTTCCGGGAACCACGGCCATGAGGCCCCCCGAGACCCCTGTTTTGGAAGGTAATCCCACCGAAAAGGCATACTCGCCTGACCCGTTATACAAACCGCAGGTCGCCATCAGGGTCACTACCTGATTCACCTGGTCGGCAGACAGGCGAAGTTCAGAGACGGCAGGAGCGTCTCCGCGACCTGCCAGTAGCGCTGCAAATGTTGCCAGATCGTCACAGCTGACCCTAAGCGAGCAGGCGTAGAAATAGTCGGCAAGAATGGCCTCAACGTAATCCACCCGTGACTGCTCGGAGCGTCGGGGCCGATGCTCGAAGCACCCGTGATGAAGCAATTCCCAGGTGAGCTTCCGGTTTGTTTCGCCGTACTCAGTCTCGGATTTAAACACACCCTTGTCCACACTGATATCGTCGTTTTTGCAGGCCTTGCGAACGAAGTCGCGGAATTTCTTGCGGCGCTTCTCGGCACTTTCCTCCGGCAACATGGAAGCCATCAGGATCGCGCCCGCGTTGATAACCGGATTGAAGGGGACTTGCCTGCGCTCGATCTCCATCCATTTTGGGTCAGCATCGAACGGATCGCCCGTGGGCTCCCGCCCCACCCTGGAAAAAACGAATTCGATTCCTCGCCGGTGGAGAATATAGGCCAGCAAAAAGGGCACACAAACGGCTTGCATGGTGAACCTGAAGTCCGAGTGCTGGCCACCGCCCATGATCACTCCATCAAGGGTGGAGAGACTCACCCCACGGTTCTCGGGCAACACTTTGGCCAGTTCGGGAATGTATGAAACCACCTTCCCGGAAGTGGCCTTGAGGGCTGTTTGCTCGACCAGCTCGTCAAGCGATTCCGCAGTGTCATAGGTTTTGAGTGAAAAGGAAACCTTAGGACGGGATAGGATACCCAACTCCTCTTCCTTTGAGATTCTCTCCAGGGCGTAGAGTCCAAAGCACGAGTTGCCGGCAGGATCAAGAGCGGGCCCGTAGGTGGCGATCCCCATCTTACCGGGCACAGCGGTCAGGATACCACCACCCACACCCGACTTGGCGGGGATTCCTATCTTGGAGGCAAAGATTCCAGATCCGTCATATACCCCGCAGCTCGCCATGAGCGCAATAACCATCATTATGTGCTCCTCGGACGCATGTCGTTCTCCCGTTTCCGGATCGAGTCCGAGGTTCGCCAGGAGTGCTCCGAAACGGGCGAGATCAGCGGTCGTCACCGTGATGGAACACTGTTGAAAGTACACGTCCAGAATCCCTTCGATAAAGTCGATGGCAGCAACGTCGCTCTTGTACGAGAACACCCGACGGTCGTTCATGATCCAGGCAAGGGAACGATTGTTGTGACCCGTCAATTTTTCCGAGCGATAAACGGCTTCGTCGACTTCGAGGTCCGGATTTCCGCAGACCTTACGACAGAAGTTCAAAAACCCATCGAGTTGCTCGCTGGGATCTCTTCCTGGGAACATGGAGCTCACAACGATGGCTCCAGCGTTGATCATTGAATTCAACGGTCGCTTGCTCGCAACCTGAAAGCGCAAACCCGAGTTGAAAGGCTCCCCGGTGGGCTCCTTGCCCACTCGTGAGAAGACCTTTCTGGGCCCAATCGACTCGAGAGCGTAAAGCAGTGCGACCGTCTTGGAGATGGACTGGATCGTGAAGGGTGTTTCACAGGCACCGGCCGATAGTGTGGTCCCGTCAAGATAGCAAATGGAGATGCCTCGGTCATCCGCATTGGCTCGGCGCAGCTCCGGAATGTAATTGGCAACTTGTCCTTGGGGAGCCTCGAATTCAGCCTCATCGAGCAGAAGCTGAAGGGCCGATTCGGTCCCATACTGTGTAAGCCTTGGTGCTTCAGGAAACCTGGATTTGACGACGCGAAAATTCAAGAGTCTAACTCCTACTGGACTCCAACCAGTAACTTCGTCCTTGTTCCGGATATTATACACAATCGTCGC
>JAZFRU010000081.1:0-10425 GCA_036445815.1 Acidobacteriota bacterium
CGAGGGCCCTGCCGGACTCGCTCCGCTCGCCCGCGTTCCACGTTCCAGGTTCCACGTTCCACGAAAAGAAGGGTAGGGGCGCACGGCCGTGCGCCCATCCGGACCGAATCGGCGCAGGACTTCATTCTTTCTTTCGTGAAACGTTAAACGTGAAACTTGAAACGCGCTGGTCGAAGACCAGCGCCGGTCAGCGGCTCAGCCGGTCAACCATCTAACAACAAGGCATCTTCACTGGTAAGGTCAATCCGTTTCTCGGCCAACAAGGCTCTGAAACGTTCCCCTCGATCCACGATTCGCAGGGGCGCGCGCGACTGGCGAAGCCTCTTTCTTTCCTGGTCGGTTTCCTCGTCCAGAACCACCGTCGAATCGGAATGGATTATGACTCCGTAGTCGGAGCGGGCGGACTCCAGAGACACCCATCCCGACTGCACATCTTGGAGTACTGTTTCCGGCTCCCGGAGCAGTGGGTCCCCCCAGCCCCCTCCTCCCGGGGTGAGGATGCGCAACAGATCACCCTTTCGGATCGGCATGAAATCGGTCTTGGTGGGATTGGGGAGTTCATCTTCGGTTCCCGGATTGAGGATGTAGAGGCTGCCGGCACCTGCTTTGCCTCCAGCAGCCCCGAAGGGTTGAAGCAGCATGCGATCGTCACGAATCATGATGAAGCCGTCTTGCAGAAAACGAACTTCCTTCCAGTAGCCTAGTCCTCCTCGGAATTGACCAGGTCCCCCGGAGTCGGGTCTCACGGCCAGTCGCTCTACTCGAATCGGATAGAAGCTTTCAAGGAACTCGCAGGGCAAATTTCGACCCCTGACGTTGGCGGTGACGCAGTCGTCGCCGTCGGCGTAGGAACGGGCTCCGGAACCCGCTCCCATCACATCTCGGATCAAGAATCGTTGGCCATCTTCACTGTCATGGGCAACGAAGGTCACCGAGCAGCGCGTGTCCGAGGAGCCGGTGCCTCCTCCTGCCATGGCCTTGACCAGAGCTCCCATGCAGACCTCTGTCATCCGGAATATGGTCCAGTGGCGATTGGAGCAGGAAGCAGGGAATTCCGGGCTGAGGATGGTTCCCCTGGGGATGATGGCTTCCAGGACTTCTTTTTGGCCATCGTTCATGATGATTTCCGGAGCCAGCAGTCGCAGGATGCAGGAGAGGTATTTGACGTAGTACTCCGGGTTTGCTGGACAGTTGATCGAGACGTTGACTTGATTCGCGGTTCCCGTGAAGTCGAAAATCATCGACTGGGGTTCTTTTCGGAGAGCCACTCTCATCCGGGCAAATTCCAGGGGCTCCTTCCGGGACATGCCGGCGGTCTCGATGAAATCCTCAAAAGGGTATTCTCCCTCGGGGATTTGCGGAAGAACCTCTTCTTTAAGGGTGCGGGCACAGCGGGCCAAAAGCAGGTCGAAGCACGCTTCGACCGCCTCCAGCCCATAACGTTGAACCAGTTCCTGAAGCCGGCGGACTCCGATCTGGCAGGCAGCGATCTCGGCGTCCAGGTCTCCCTGCAGCATTTCGGGATAGCGAGAGTTGTTGAGGAGCAGGTCATAGAGGGCACGGTTGAGGCATCCCTTTTCGTACAACTTGACGGGAGGAATGATGATGCCCTCCTGGAATATCTCTGTGGTATCCAGGGACATGCTGCCGGGTTTGGCGCCACCCACGTCATGGATGTGTCCGTAGACCTGAATGAAGCCGGCCAACTGGTCTTGCCAGAGGACCGGAGTGGTAATGCAGATGTCAGGCAAATGAGAAATGCCCCCCCCTTTATAAGGGTCGTTCCAGATAAAAAGATCTCCCTCTTCAACGTTGTCGGCGAAGCCTTCCAGAATGGGCTGGACGTTGGCGGCTGAGGAAACAGAAGAGATTCCCCGGCCCTGGCGATCAAAGACGGCAGCCCGATAATCATGCTGCTCCCGGATCACGGTAGATCGTGCCGTTCGCTCTACCTGTAGCTCCATCTCCTTGCGGGAGGACTCAATCGTCCCTTCCACGATCTCGAGCAAAATAGGGTGGTTAGCCCGCATTTCTCACACCCCCTCTACTGCATCGGCGCAAGGATTCACCCTGACTGTGTTGCACTCCTTCGGCCTCCTCAACGTACCTTACAGTACGTTTGCGGGGGCTTCGGTCGCGCGCCTTGTCAGGTCGGCCCTTGCACCGCTTCGTGACGAGAAGGTGTGAGGAATGCGGGCTAGTCTTCATGACCGGAGGACCGTGGTGAGTGTGATCAGATGCATCCTGATGTGACAGGCTTGATTCAATCCCTGTGAATCGTGATGACCAGATTCCCCAGGGCATCGACTTCGAGGTCCTGTTCAGGGTAGATGACGGTGTTGGTATCGTACTGCTCTATGATGGCCGGCCCGATCAGTCGATGGCCCGACCGTAGTTTCTCCCGGTCATAAATAGGGCATTCAACGAAATCTCGAACTTTTTCAAAGTAGACCCGTCGGCTGCTGGTGATGGCTGATGCCACATCAGTGTCGCCTTCATCAATGGGGTGAGGCTCCAGGTGCGGAAGATGGCCCACCGCGGCGACCCTCAAGTTGACGATTTCGACCTTTTGTTGACCCTCATAGGAGTATCCATAATTGTCTTGATGGGCCCTGTGGAAACGACCCAGCATTTCTTCGGCTTCGGTGGGACCCATTTCTCCATCCGGGACCGAGACGGTGAGTTCTGAGGCCATCCCCTTGTATCTTAAATCCGCTTCTTTCAGGAGCTGCCGTTGATGGGGAGGGATCTTCTGCTGTTCCAGGCTGGCGGTGGCTCGGGACTCCAGGGTGGCGAACTGGCTGTTGATTCGGGAGAAGTCAAACTGATCTTCGCGATGGATTGCGGTGATAAGGAAATCATCCTTGACGTCGGCTACCAGCAGGCCCAGTGCGCATCCCAGGCCTGGGTTGGGCGGAACCACAACGGTGGGAATCTCCAGAATCTGGGCCAGTCGGCAGGCGTGTAACGGTCCGGCGCCACCCAGAGCAAAGAGAGCGAAATCTCGGGGGTCGCGCCCACGTCTCACGGAAACCTGACGGACCGCATCACTCATGTTGAAGGCCGCAATCTCCAGAATGCCCTCGGCTGCTTCAACCAGGGACAATCCCAGATTCTTTCCGAACTCGGTGACCGTGGCTGCCGCCACTTCCGGATCGAGAACGACCTCTCCTCCCACCAGGTAGGCAGGGATTCTCCCCAGCACCAGATTCGCGTCGGTCACGGTGGGTTCCTTGCCTCCCGTGCCATAACAGGCAGGTCCGGGCGAGGCGCCGGCCGATCGTGGCCCAACCGTGACCCGGTCTCCAGCACCGATTCCTGCAATCGATCCGCCTCCGGAACCGATCGAAATGACGTCGACCGTGGGGGCCCGTACCGTGTAGATGTCCAGCTGAGCCTCCGGAGAAATGGGGAGTCGGCCCGATTCGATCAGAGCCACGTCGGTTGAGGTTCCACCCATGTCAAAGGAAATAATGTTCTTGAATCCGCTGTTTTGACCCAGCCAGGCCATGCCCAGAACCGCTGCCGCAGGTCCCGAAAGGGCCGTCGAGAGGGGTTGTGCCGCGGCACGATCCGCCGTGACGACGCCTCCGGACGATTTCATGACGAACAGAGGCGACTGACCCTCCAATTCCTGAATCCGGTTGTCCAGGGCTTCCAGATAAGAGGAGATCAGCGGCATCAGCACCGCGTTCATGCAGGTCGTCAAGGTCCGTTCATACTCGCGGAATTCGCAGAGAGTTTCCGAAGAGGTGGCCAGAAAGCATGAGGGATGCTCTTCGAGCAGGATGCGTCGAATTTGCTCTTCATGCTCCGTGTTGGCATAGCTGTTGATCAAGGAGACCGCCACGGCTTTGACACCGTCCTCTTTGAGGTTCCGGGCTAACTTTCGAACCTCCTCTGGGTCCAGTGGAACGATGATTTCCCCTGAGGCACTGACGCGTTCCGCGATTTCGAAGACCCGCTCCAGGGGTACCACCCGGGGGGGCTTAACCCAGTGGTAAATACTCCCTCGCTCTCCGGGTACGGTCTGGCGGGCAATCTCCAGGATGTGCCGGAACCCCTGGGTGGTAATCAGAGCGACTTCGGGGAAACGTCGTTCCAGAATGGCATTGATGGCTACCGTCGTTCCATGGAGGATGAAATCCAACTGGGAGGGAGAGACGTCCAGCAGGGACAGAGCCTTGAGCAGTCCGTCTTCAAAGCCCAGGGCGGGGTTTTTCGGGGTCGAAGGCACCTTGACGCTATGGATTTGGCCGTCTTCACCGACCGCCATCACGTCGGTGAAGGTCCCTCCTGAATCAATACCAATGCGAATCCCCACTCGACTATTCTCTGACCGTCACGGTGTCCAGGTGAATGTCGAGCGCAGGTTCCGGCCAGACCCCGGACTGGTAGTTTTCCTGGATATTGGTCCGGCGCCGGCCTCGGGTTTCGTCCAGGCCTTCAATCACCTGGTCCAACCACAGGTTGGAACGCCAGCCGCCTTTGGCCGCGGCGTATTCGTGGGAGAACATTTCGGTGCGAATGGTGCCGCTGCTGATGGATTGACTGCGCTGATAACGCAGCATGTTGATGTCGATGGTCGCCCGAGTCGTGGATTCTCCGGGTCCCGGAGGAGTGGTGGCCAGTACCTTTCCGTAATAGTCGATGACCAGGGAGGCGCCCCGGGAAGCTCCCACTCCGCGACCGGCATCCAGGTATTCCCCGATGTTGGCCGAGACCCAGTAGCTCACCGTGTCATAAGCGCGGGCGCACTTGAGCGTAGTGGAGATCTCCGTGATCTCGTCTTGAAACTCCGAGGTGGGGTGAAGAATAACCTCGGCCCCGTTGAACACGGTGCAGCGAGCCAGTTCCGGAAACATGCATTCACAGCAAGTCAGAACTCCCAGTCGTCCCAAAGGAGTATCGACAACCGGGAAGAGCGCCTCCCGGCCATAGCGACGAATAAACTCATCGTAGACATCGCAGGGTGAGGTGTAGGGCAGAAGAAACGCATTGTGGTTGTGTTTCCAGTGCTTGAGGATGACCTCTCCCTTGGGGTCAATGATGAAACTGGTATTGAAGAATCGACCTGGCCACTCGGGATCCTTCTCCAGCATGTTGGCGCAGATATAAAGGCCCCTCAGGCGAGCTTTTTCCGCCAGCAGATCGGTCCAGGGATTGGGTATCTCCAGAGCTGTACTGATCCAATCTTCCACGCTGCGTTCTTGCCAGGCGCCGTTGATGCCGTACTCGGGCATCACGACGATCTTGACATTTCCTCGGCCGAAACCGCAGGCGTAGTCGATCATCTCCAGTTGACGCATCAAGTTTTTGCCGATGGCTTCATCGCGTCCGCTGGGGTCGGACGGGCACTGCCGTGCTCGAGGCTGAATGCAGGCGATTTGGTAGGGTTGAACCAGGGTCATAATCGATTTACCTCCGTGAACGAGTCATTCTTAATTAGGCCCGGAGGGAGTATACCGCAGAGGAAATTGCGGAACAAAAAAAGAAGGGGATGGCCCACCTAGCTTCCGACCACCGGAAAGTTGGCGACCCATCCCCTTCCAGGGGGAACTGATCGATTCACTAAACAGGACAGAGGCTGCATCCCCTCGCTGCAAACTGCGAGTGGATAGTTGCCTTGCTTGTCCGTCGCCTCGTGTATAAGCACCTGCTGTGCCAGTCCTTGTCTCGAATCCGGACGCGGGTGTGAAACCAATGCTAAATCAACGATTTACGGGGATTCAACGGGCACCCTGAGATCCCTTTCAGGCTCCGATTCTTCTCATTGAGTGTATACCAATGGTTACACTCCCTTGGGAAAATGGCCATAACTAGTTGAAAATAAGTTGGATATTCCAGATTTCCTGGGTGGTTTAAGTGTAAACCATGAATTACAGTTGGGTTGACTCTCTTTACCAATTCCGGTTTGCCCGCTAATATGGATAAGCTGCCGCCCGGCGGGTGTGAAAGGTGCTTTTTTCAATGGTCGAGCAGGTGCCATCGGGTAGAACTGGAACCGGAAAAATTTATGAAGAAACCGACACGAAGAAGATGGTGGATGATCCTATCGCTGGTCGCCCTGTCGGGGCTTCCTTCCGAAGTCTGGGCTCAGACAGGTCGAACCTCTCGAATCCGCTTTGAGGAGATCGGAGAAAAAGCTGGAGTACGGCAACTCCACCATGCCAAGAGTTTCACGGAGATCAGTGACGTTCTGCGAACCTTCACCCCTGGCGGGGCTTCGGCGGCGATCGGAGATTACAACAATGACGGCCGGGAAGATCTGTTTGTCACCAACTCAGATGAGGGGTGGCCCAACCGATTGTTCCGCAACGACGGAAATCTGAGTTTTACCGAGGTGACCGACACGGCAGGAGTGGCAGCTGGAAATGAGCCCGGCCTGCTGGTCACGGATTCGTTGTGGTTCGATTACGACAACAACGGTTGGATCGATCTGCTGGTGGTGCGCTTTGGGACGCCGTTGCTGTATCGAAATCAGGGAGACGGTCATTTCGAAGATGTCACGATCTCTTCCGGCCTTAACAAATTCACAAATGCCATTGCGGTCATCGCCTTCGACTACGACCGTGACGGGTACCTGGATCTTCTGATTGGAAATTACTTCGGAGACGTGAACCTGTACAAGCTGGAAACCTCCAAGGTGCTGCCGGACGATTACGATGTCGCGACCAACGGGGGCGGAGTGACGATGTGGCACAACACGGGGAAGGGAAGCTTTACCGACGTCACCGAATCAGCGGGATTTGCCCACCTCGATGGTTGGACACTGGATGTGGGGCACGGAGATCTCAACAACAACGGCCTTCAGGACATTTATCTTGCCGTTGATTTCGGAACGGATCGGGTTTTTTACAACAATGGAGATGGCACCTTCCGTGATGCCACTGAGACTGCGATCGGATTTGACACCCGAAGCGGAATGAACGCCGAGCTGGCGGATTACGACAACGATGGGTTATTGGATGTCTATGTGACCAATATCACGGGTGATGGTTTGAGGGAGTTCAACATGCTGTGGCACAACAACGGCGATGAGACTTTTACGGACTTCGCTCAGGAGACTGGAACCAGTGACACCCTGTGGGGATGGGGGGCCAAGTTTGCCGATTTCAACAACGACGGCTGGCTGGACCTGTACGTCGTGAACGGGCTGCGTTCGGGCTCGGTCAATAATTATCGAGACGTCATGAGCGAGATGTCCGATTCTCCGGATCAGGACAGGGGTGACATCTACTCCTGGCCCAGGATTGAGAAGATGACATGGAGTGGTTTTCAGAAGACCCAGTTGTACCAGAGTCTGGGCTTGCACCTGTTCCGAGAAGTCGCAGCCGATGCAGGTGTCGACAACGATCTGGATGGAAGGGGTGTCCTGATCGCTGATTTTGACGAGAATGGTCTTCTGGATGTCTTTCAGACCAATCACGATCAACATTCACTTCTCTATGTGAATCGATCTGAGAGCAGCGGAAACTGGGTGGAACTGCAACTTATTGGTACCCGATCCAACCGGGATGCCATCGGGACTCGTGTGACTCTTCAAGCAGGAGACCTGAAGTTGATCCGTGAAGTCGTCGGGGGTAACGGCTTCACAGGTCAGAGTTCCAGGAGGCTCCATTTTGGCCTGGGCTCGGTCGAAAAATTGGAGGAGTTGGAGATTCGATGGCCCACCGGAGAGGTCGAACGGGTCCGGGTCCCATTGAATCAACTCTCCTCTATCCAGGAGGGAAGCGGTAGGATCCAGCCCTGATCGTCCTATGAAATGGAAGTATGACACGGGGCGAGCCTTGGTCTTGGGAGCCGTGCTGATTGCCTGGGCTCAACCCGTGGCGGCCTCTTCCAGTCCCAATTCCCGGAGCCTGCAGGCGGTTCAAGCCGCCAAAGCCCCGATCCTTGACGGCCTTCTGGACGATGCTGTCTGGGAAGGCGTTCCGCGTGCCGAACAATTTAAGCAAAAGGAGCCGACCGAAGGCAACGATGCCTCCGAGACCACTTATGTCCAGGTGATCTACACCGAGGACAGCCTGTTTTTCGGCATTACCTGCATGGATTCCGCGCCGGCGGGAATCGTGGCCAGTGAGCTGCGCAGAGATGGAAGTCTGAGCAAGGACGACAGTTTCTGGATTCTCATCGACTCGTTCCACGATCATCGCAATGCCTTTCTTTTTGCCACCAACCCTCAGGGAACTCAGTACGATGCCCTGGTTATCGATGAAGGGAAGGAGACCAACAGCAACTGGGACGAGGCGTGGCGTGTTGCGGCCAATCGAAATGAAGAGGGTTGGAGCGTTGAGGTTGAGATTCCCTTTAAGATTTTGCGAATGAGGGAGTCAGAAGCCGAAATCGGGATCGAGTTTCAGCGGGTGATTCGCCGCAAGAATGAGTTTGTTTACTGGAATTCATGGGAAAGGGACTTCATGTTCGAGGAGGTGTCTCGGGCCGGGCATCTGGAGGGCCTGCAAAGTCATGAATTGGCCAAGCCGTGGCGGTTGAAGGGCTATGTCGTCGCCGGCGTCGGGGAGACGGGGGCCGAAGGCTGGGACAACAGGTCTGACGCTGGAATTGAAGATCTCAAATGGCGATTGACCCCCACCCTGACCGCTGACATGACTCTCAGAACCGACTTCGGCGAAGTGGACGTGGACGCCCAGCAGTCCAACTTCAGCACTCCCCGTCGGCAACTCCTTTTCCCTGAGAAGCGAGAGTTCTTTCAGGAGGGAGCCGGATTTTTTGATTTCAGCGCGCGCATGGAGGAGGGTATTCGCCGCACTACCTTTCAAGCCTTCTTCAGCCGTCGAATCGGGCTTTCACGGGACGGGCAGAGAATCCCCATCCTGGGAGGAGGTAAGGTCACGGGCAGGGTCGGGGGGCTTTCCATCGGGGCCCTGGATATGCAGACTGAAGAAGAGGGAGATTTTGCTTCAACCAACTACAGCGTGCTGCGATTGCGGCAGGATCTTTTTTCCCGCTCCAGCATCGGGGGCATCGTCACCAATCAGTCAGGCGGTGGATCCTACAATCGTACCGCTGGAATCGACGGCCGCTTCCTGTTGTTCAACAATCTGACCCTGGAGGGCTTTTTGATGCGTTCGGCGGAACCGGATCTTCGGGAAGACCAGTCTGCCTATTACGTCAAGGGATACTGGCAGAGTGATCTGTGGATCGTTGGTGCCGGCCATATGACGCTGGAGCCCAATTTCAATCCGGCCATGGGTTTTGTGGGACGTGACGACGTGCGCAAGACGATCGGTGATATGACCTACAAGCCCCGGCCCGACGTCGACTGGATTCGCCAGATGGAGATCCGGGCTTTCTATGAGTACTTCACCACTCCGGAGAACCAGCTGCAACAGAAAACGGGACACTATATTGTGCGCTTCATGTTTGAAAGAGGAGACGGGTTTCGACTCGCCCTTCATAACCGGTACAACCGGCTCTTTGAGCCCCTGCGGCTGGCCCCCGGAGTCGAAATTGCCCCGGGAGATTACGGTGGAGGAAACAACTGGTCATTTACCTATAACTTCAATCCGGCCAGTCAGTTTTCTGGCATGGTCCGCTACGGCTTTCAGAATGACTACTTTGGCGCCTGGCGAAACTACTGGCGCATCGCCCCTCAGTGGAAACCCGCCCCATCCTGGATTTTCGATTTAAGCTACGACATTGAGCAGATCAGGGCTCCTCATCATTTCACCAGCCATGTGATTAATGTGGCCGTGAACTACGCCCTGAGCACCCGTTTCATCACCAGCACCGTCTTGCAATACAACAATCTGCAGGAGATCAAGGGCATAAACTTTCGCCTCAATTACATCTATCGTCCCGGGGATGACTGGTTCTTTGTTTATCGAGACATTCGCAACGGCCTCCAGCCCGAATTCAGCAACCGGACCTTGCTGGTCAAGTACACCCGCTCCTTTGATTTCTGAGCGGCCTCACTCCGTTCGGCCGTGGTCAGCGCTTCGGCCCTTCGGGCCTCACGCGTTCCACGTTCCAGGTTCCACGTTCCACGAAAACGAATTGTAGGGGCGCACGGCCGTGCGCCCATCCGGATTCGGCGCCCTGAGGCGCCTCCCACATTCCGGATCCACGTGAAACGTTAAACCTTAAACGTGGAACGCCGTGCGTAGCACGGCTCCTACACAAACGGGCAGGCGACGGCCCGATCATCCCGGACTTCCAACTTGGGAACCTCTTTTGAGCAGGAAGGCTGGACCACGGGGCAGCGGGTGTGGAAGGCACATCCGGTTGGTATTCGAATGGGGCTGGGGATGTCTCCGGACAGGGGAATACGGTCCCCGTGAGTGGCCTTCGGATCGGGACGGGGAACCGCCGAGAGGAGGGCCCGCGAGTAGGGATGGAGGGGCTGCTTGTAGACCTGTTCACCCGAGCCGATTTCCACGATGTTGCCCAGATACATGACCG
>JAZFRU010000082.1:0-2735 GCA_036445815.1 Acidobacteriota bacterium
TAGAGTCTTTCGCTGGCAATCCTGGCCTGCCCGAGAGAGGATCTCTGTTTGGTTCCCTGGCGGCTGATCGTCTCAATTCCTCCCAATGCGGCTACCCCGCCCATGGCCTCAGCTGCCTGTTCGAGCACTCGCCGACCTTCTTTTATGGGGTCCTGTGGAGCGCAGTACAGCTGAAGCAGGAGTATCGATGACAGGGAAAGCCCAACCCTCAAACGTTGCCGTTTCAATTCAGAGTATTTCATTCTCGCCCTCCTCTTGGACTTGTCCAGTCTGGAGCCAGATACTAGCTCGTCAAGGGATAGCTTCGCACCTTTAACAGACCCAGCGCGAAGATCCCCAATGTGGGTAGGATCAAGCCGATCAGAGCTACCAGTACATAACGGTTCACCCTTCCCCGGGGTTCCTCCTCGTATCGATAAGGAGGAATCTCATCGAAATCGGCTCCCGTCATTTCATGCATGTCGAAGATCTTGGGAACAAAATACGCTCTCCACTCTTGATGGAAAGCTTCCACCCCCGACATGAAGTGACGGTATCGCGCCAGACCGGTTCCAGCGATCTCATTCAGGGCTTCCTGAGTGACGATGGCTGGGGAGAGAAAGCGTAAACGATTCACCTGGCCTTGTTGCTTCAACAACTGATCATCGTATCGGGCCAGGATCGGTTTCAAACTTTCCTCTACCTTCATTTCAGCTGCCCATTGCAGGGTATCGAACTCTTCCATATCGGCCTCTTCCCCTTCCGGCAAGAGCTCCGGATGATCTTCGTAAAACACGCTCAGCAGCTGAGCTTCCGTGGCCCTGGCGTCCATTGAAGCCTCACGGCTGGCTACAATAAACTCGACCCGCGTGGGTACTGGATACAGGTTTTTGACCACCAGGCTGACGGCTGAGGGGACCACAACCACGAACAACAGCCACATGCCGGCCAGAATAATAGCATTGGTTGCCGAGTTCTTTCCTAAGGCATTCACAGCCACTGCCAGGCTAAACCAGAAGGCACTGTAGGCGAGAACGATGGCGATCCACCGCAGGAGTTGACCGCTGGCACCGTCACCAGAAAGATTGATTCCATTCAGAAGAAAGGCAAGAAAGGACAGTCCGATGACCAGCACTGAAACAATCAGTGCCCGGAATCCTATTTTGCTCACCACAAACTGTCGTAGCGTGACCGGTTGAGAAAGAACCATGGCCAGGGTTCCCTGTTCTCGCTCGGAGCTGATCAAGTTGTAGCTGAGAGCCAGAATCAAGAGGGGAAACAGGTAAACGATCACAAAGGCCAGATCAAAACGACTGGTCAGTAGGTGGTTCGGGTTTTCCAGTTCAGAATGTCTTTTCTGGCGCTGGGTGGACTGGGTGTTGACCTTGAAATAAGAGGGGTACAGATCGCTTTGTCCAACCGATAGAGAAGCCAGGGGTGCCGGCGGCAAGTAGGCATACCGGAGCCCCATTCTGCGCCCGATATATCTCGCGCTGTAAGGGGACCGGCTCGCCCTCTCGGGTTCCAGACCATTGGCGACCGTGTGTTGAGCCGTGGCCAGCCTGTCGTGTTCGTCCTGGAGTGCCTGTTCAATGCTTCCCTCCAGGAAATGGACCCAGGAGGCTCCGTTGTAGACCCCGTAGCCGATGGCCACCACCAGGATAAAGGTGACCCACCAAAGCGTTCGATCGGCCGTCAAGTTGCGCCATTCGTTCTTTACAATTTGAATCAGCATGGCACCATGCCTCCCAGCCTTTTTGTACCCCTCATGAGATCAACAAGACACCCTATCCCACCTTGATTCGTCCGGTGGCCCAGCAAAGAAGGCCTCCTGAGGCTGCAAACCAGAGCAGGAGAATCACCAGACTCAATCCGTGATTGCCCAATACCCAGGAAACCGGTTTCACTTGATATTCGAAAGGGGGAACTTTTTCCCACACGTCGATTCCATTCACATATTCACGGCCGGCTTCAGCCCCCTTGAAGGTAATATCATCATTGATAATCTTGATCTCCAGCCGCCGGTGCATCTCCGCTCTCTCGGCAAAGTCCTGGTGGAGATAATAGTCCGTTCCTGACAGCCCCATCGACAGGGAGCGAATGGCCAAAAGAGGTGCGAAGACAGCACCGATCTGTTGGACACGATTTTGCCTCCGGAAGTTGTCGTACAGATCCCCGTAGAACTTGTCAAAGACCTCATACCCCCAGTCTTCATTCATCTGCAATCGTACCCCGGCAAAGTTAATGGGCAAATCTCTCGCGTTGTCCACCCCGTACTGGGCCATGACTTCTGCTCGTCGCTTTCTCTCAACGTCGCGATAGGCAGTTTTCCCGTCCAGTCCATGAGCTATGGCCTCGGTTATTCCCGCCTCGAACTCAAAAGAAGAGGGGCCAGGGTAGAGTACTCGAGAGAGGTCGGAGGCGACGCGTGGTGCAATCAGGCCGTTGAAGATCCAAAAACCCAGCAGTGCCACCAGCGCCAACCTCGAGGAGCGAGCTTTCGCAGAGACGGTTAAGGAAATGCCAATGAAGAAACCGAAATAGATCAGATAGAAAACTCCCAGCAAAAACATTCGTCCCAGGTCTGCGGTGGCCGCGGCCAGATCGGTGAGCAGGGTCATGGCGATCACTCCGATGACCGAGGCTGGGATCAGCACCAGGCCCAGTGCTCCGGCTACCCCGAGGGCCTTGCCGGCAGCAAGATGGCTGGGCTGGACACCCAGGCTGATGAGCTGGCGGAGGGTTCCCTGTTCCCT
>JAZFRU010000083.1:0-15584 GCA_036445815.1 Acidobacteriota bacterium
TACTTGGTGCCCTTGCTTAGAACATAGATATAAAGGGATCCAACCAATGCCCCCAACAACGACCCTAACAGGATGGTCATCCAGGTGTGTTGCCATCCCAGGAAGGCCCCCACCATCGCCATCATCTTGATGTCTCCGAAGCCCATACCCTCGACCTTCTTCATCCTCAGGTAAATCTCTGCCACCAGCCAGAGAAAACCGGCCCCCATCAGCACACCCAGAAAGGAGTCGTAGTAGCGCAGCAGCACACCGGAAAGATTCATCGGACCGGCAACCGGAAAAAACTCGCCTGATTGAAAAGGAGACATGAAGAATCCAAATGCCAGGCCGCCCAGTGTGAAGACATCGGGCAAGAGTCGTTCAAAGAGATCAATGAAAATCAAAATGACAAGAATGCTGAAAAAAACGATATTCACCAGAAATGGAGATTGAACCCCATACTTCAGGAAAAGAAGGTAAAAACACACGGCAGTGAGGGCTTCTACCAGTGGATACACCCAGGAAATGCCAGTTCCGCATTGACGGCACTTTCCTCCAAGAAACAGATAGCTCAACACAGGGATATTCTCCAGGGCGCTGATGGAATGATTGCAGTGCGGACAAGCCGACCGAGGATGTACTACCGATCGCCCTCGAGGCACCCGGTGAATACAGACGTTGAGAAAACTCCCGACGATCAGCCCCACCACCAAGATGAATCCATGCATCAAGATCATGTGCGGGGATTATAACCCACAGGCCCGCGCTTCGGCCCTTCGGCCTCACGCGTTCCAGGTTTCAGGTTTCACGTTTCACGAAAGACAAAGAATTCACCGACGGAACGGCAGGGTGGGCACGGCCTCACGTGAAGCGTTAAACGTTAAACGAGCTGGTCTTCGACCAGCGGTCAGGGGTCAGCCGGTCCGGCCTCAGTTCCCCTCCGA
Source organism: Acidobacteriota bacterium (assembly GCA_036445815.1). Classification (GTDB taxonomy): domain Bacteria; phylum Acidobacteriota; class UBA6911; order RPQK01; family JADFOI01; genus JAPYTY01. Next base: position 924 of record JAZFRU010000083.1, read on the forward strand.
ATCCCTCTTCTTCGCAAGAATGATGTCGTTGTCATCCACGATGGTGTACATAGCCTTGCGCAGCGCGGTCAGGGCCTGCTGGTAGTCCACCTGTGCTCTCAATTCCTGGCTTATCGTCTGGGCCAGATCTCTTTGAAATCTCAATACCTCAAAGTTGGTGGACAGGCCCGCCTCAAATCTCTTGGTCTCACCATCCAACTGCTCCTCAGAAAACCTCCGCGCCATCCGGGCCGCCTCTTGTCGTTTCTTTTGGATCGCCAGGCTCTCGTAGGCATTACGCACATCAACGATGATCATCTGTTGCTGGTTTTTCATCTGGTTCAGCAGCCTGGCATGGCCGATCCTGACCTCTGCCAGCTGTCCCTCGCTGCGGTTGTTGAAAAGGGGAATCTCAACATCGGCAAAAATGCCCCAGTTAACGAAATCGTAGCTGAAAGCTTGCCCAAAGGCCCCAAAGAGGTTTCCGAATGAAGGATTGTCAGGGGCCGGAATCCTCATCTGACGATCCGGAAGTCCATCACCATCGTTGTCGACACCAACGGTCTGGAAAACGACCCCGGACCGGCCCGTAGACCCGAAATTGGCCCGCACATTCACCATGGGTTTTCCATCCTGGATGAAGTATTCTTCGTCGACTCCATTCTTTTCGAGTTCCAGTCGCATCTGTTCGAGTTCCGGGCGCCGGCTCAGTGCGGTTTGGATAGCCTCCTCCATCCCAATTTGGACATCTCGAGGCTCGGGGGGATCGGTAGGAATCAAGCTCAGGTTCCAGATGCTGTGGTTGGGATCAGGAGCCAACAGTTGTTTGAGTGAATTCTGTGCGTTCACGATCTGCACCTCGGCCTGAATCATCTCCTGCTCACGAGTCGATACCTCGGCCTGTGCTGAGGTGATCTCAATGGGAGCCAGAACGCCAATTTGGACCCGCTGTCGGTTGTTCTCGTATTGGACGACTGCCAGTGCCATGGACTGACGACGCGTCTCATGGTCTTCAATGGAATACACCAGTTCCCAGTACTGGTTCTGCACCTGCTGGACAATTTCCGACACCCTTTGTCTGAACTGGCTTTCCGTGATTGCGGAATCCAGATTAATCAGCTTGAGTTCGCGCTCCGTCGAAGTCTGCCTGAAACCACGCCAAAGCGGCTGGGTAAAGCTCACCGCCAGATCCGACCCGAACTGGGGATTAATGGTACTGAAAGTGCTGTTGGACTGGTTCCGGAAGTTGTTGAAATTAAGGGTGAAGATTCCACCGCCCCGTACGTTCTTCTGAAGTGAATTGCTCCAGGTAAAGTTATCCCGGGCGAAGGTGGCAACCCCACTTCCCGCAGTCAAAATACTGGTGCTCGGGGAATCCGAGGACTCCAGCCCCAGGGTAAACCTCAAGATGGGATCATAAAATCCCCTGGCAATGGTACCGCGTTCCCGATTGAGATCCTCGTTGAAGTCCTCAATGGCGATCTCCAGATTGTTGGTAAGCGCCAATCGCATGACATCCCTTAGAGTTAAGGCCAAGATGGTTCCCTCCCGCCGCACCCGATCCACATAAGACTCGGGAACCTGTACACCTCCCGGCAACAGGTCTCCGGTCGGGCCAGCCTCCTGCTGAGCCAGGAGTTGAGAACACACCAGGGCTATTAAAATAAGGGGCCGACCAATCTGTTTCATTTTCATCCGTTTCTCTCCTTGCTCACCTGGACACTGCTTCATCCCGGCTATCCTAATACATGCTCTACGAAGAAGGGCAGATCATTGTTTCAATAAAAGCTTTTGGTAACGGGAAAACTACGGTCAAAAAAAGCGATTCGAAGGGCACACGGCCGTGTGCCCTTCGGTTCGAAGCCAGAAAGAAATGAGGGATCCCCAATCCAGAATGTAAGACTCAGAATTCGGGAATGAGCGAAAAAAACTAACCCTATTCAGGTGCGAACGACTGCCTACAGAAGCGACTCACCGCCTCGCTTGAGAGTGGGACGATCTTGTTCCAGCGTCGGTTTTTCCTTGTCTTTGCCCCCGGTGTTGGTCTTTCGCTTCAGCGTTGGTCTCTTCGAGCCTCCCTCCGCCCCGGCAGCACCAGGACTCAGGATATTGTTATCAATCTGGATGAGGCGACTCTTGACGTTTTCAAACTCGGAACTGTTGAGAACATACTCGTCCTTCACAGGAAGAAAGGCAATCTCTTGCTGAACCTTCATGATGCGGTCGTCAAGCCCGGGATGGGTCCGCCAGAAGCCGGCGAACTTGCCCGGTTTTTCTTTTTCCTTGGCCTGCAGCTTTTCGAAGAAAGAGATAAAAGCCTGGGGATCATATCCGCTGTTCCAGAGATACTGTGTGCCCAGTTGATCGGCTTCTTCTTCTGATCCTCGAGTAATTCCCAAGACCGCCAGCGACATGCCCATTCCCAGCCCCTGATAGATGGCAGACTGGACCCAGTAACCACCACCCACAAAAAGGGCGGGCAGAGACGCAAACTGCAGTAATTGTTGCTTGGTCATCCTCTCAGAGGCGTGACGGGCCGTCACGTGGGCGATCTCGTGAGCCATGACGCCAGCCAACTCGGATTCGTTCTCCGCTTCCAGAATGAGTCCCTTGTTGATGTAAAAGAATCCTCCCGGCAAGGCAAAGGCATTCACCTCTTCGGTATCCACCACTTTGATGACGAAGGGAACCCTGGCGTCGGAGTGCTTCACCAGCTGCTGCCCCAGTCGATCCACGTATTCTGCAATCACCGGGTCTTCGACCAGACGTGCCGTCTGTTCGAAGAACTGAGAATACTCGGCTCCCATCTGGATTTCCTTCTCCAGAGAAACGAAATTAGGGAAGAACCAGGCGACCCGACCGTTGATGCTGCGATTGCCGATATTTTCCACGTCGGTATGTTTCCGAGCGTAGGCCTGGAGTGGAAAAAGAAGCAACAAAACCAGCAAACACCCCACTGTCTGCTTTTCTTTAGTTAACATCTTTCTTGAATTCTCCTTTTGCAATTTGATTACAGTCTATCCCAATCTTCCCTTCCGGTCTAATCGTCGTATAATGCTCCTCTACCTTCAGTCTCTTACTGAGACGATGAAGATATTGTAAATGTTTCACTTTTTTTGGTTCTCCCCGGCATTTTTGCCCCGATTGTTAGGAAAATAACAATACAGAGGGTTCTGTGATGAAAATTCTGAGCGCCCAACAAATGAATTCGGTCGACCATCTGACGGAAGCCGAGTTCGGGATACCCTCCCTGCTGCTGATGGAGAATGCAGGCTCGAGTCTTTATTCCACGCTGACCGATTACTTCGAGGACCTGGGATCCAAGTTGATCGCCATTATTTGTGGCAAGGGCAACAACGGCGGGGATGGCATGGTTCTGGCTCGCCGTCTCGCTCAGCTCAAAATCTGCCCCGATGTCTACCTGCTCGGCAAGATCGAGTCGGTCTCAGGCACGGCTCGCACCCACCTGGATGCCTACCTTGCAACCGGTGAAGAGTTGCGGGAAATCACGAATCTGGACCAGTGGGAGGGGATCAGCGCCCATTTTGAACGGTATGACGTGATTGTGGACGCTCTGCTGGGCACCGGAATCGCTCAACCCCTGGAAGGACTTTATTCGGAAGTCGTGTCGACCATCAACTTGACGCGGGCGTTTGTTCTGTCGGTCGACATTCCGTCTGGAATGTTTTCGGACTCCCTCACCAAAAGCCAACAATGCGTGGAAGCCAATGCTACCGTTACCTTTACCGCCCCCAAGATCGCACATATCCTCAATGAAGATCAGGAAGCCATTGGAGAACTCCATGTAGCTCCCATTGGAAGCCCTGAACAGTTGCTGAACAGAAATGAACACTACCTTAACTTAGTCACCGGTGAAGAGATTTCGTCGTATCTTCCCTCGCGAAAAACTCCCTCACACAAGGGCAGTTTCGGCCACACTGTGATCGTTGCGGGAAGTCGTGGAAAGTCAGGAGCGGCTGCCTTGAGCGCTGGTGCGGCCCTGCGAGCCGGTGCCGGCCTGGTCACGATCTGTGCACCGGAGACCATTCAGGACGTGGTGGCCTCTTTCCAGCCGGAAGTGATGACCCAGGGACTCCCCTCCACTGAACAGGGCACCCTGTCCGCATCGGCTGTCGATCCCCTGCTGAGATTCCTGGAGGGAAAGAAGGCGGCGGCCCTGGGTCCGGGTCTCGGTCGACACCCGGAAACCGTTGAATTGGTGCATCAGGTCGTTCGCCAGACCCCAGTGCCTCTGATCCTGGATGCCGACGCCCTGAATGCCTTCGAAAATAAAGTCGACCAGCTGGCAAACGACCACCGTCAGCCTCTGGTACTCACCCCCCACCTGGGGGAATTCTCCCGTCTGGTGGGACGTCCCGTCAGTGAGATCCTCCCCCACCGAGTGGACCTTGCTCGTCAAATGGCTGAGGAAAGAGGGATCTGGTTGGTGTTGAAAGGCTTTCGCACCCTCATCGCCCAGCCCGATGGGCAGGTCTTCACGACGACTCTGGGCAATCCAGGGATGGCTACAGCGGGTATGGGCGATGTTTTAACGGGCACGATCGCCGCCCTGGTCGGAATCTACACCGCCCAGGGGATGCGCGAGCCGCAAGACATCTCCAAGGCCGTTCAAGTCGGTGTGTACCTGCATTCCCTGGCCGGGGATCTGGCCGCCCTGGAGGTGGGATTCGAGGCCTTGATCGCCAGTGACGTGACCGCCCACCTGGGACAGGCCTATCAGGAACTTCCCTGATGGCCACTCGATCTTCCAGGAGCGAACAGGACACCTTCCAACTGGGCCAGAAAATCGGCCAGGGGCTTCAACCTCCCCAGCTCATCCTTCTGTACGGAGAACTGGGCTCGGGTAAGACAGCCCTGACTCGCGGACTGGCCGAGGGACTGGGGGTGACCGATCCCGACATGGTGCGGAGCCCCTCCTACACCCTGGTCAACGAGTACCCTGGACGAAACACCACCATTTACCACCTGGACTTCTACCGCCTGGACGGCCTGCGAGACCTCTATTCGATCGGCCTGGAAGAGATTCTGGCCAGTCACGCCATTGTCATCATCGAATGGGCAGAAAAGCTTCTCCTGGAGGTTGAAAACTTCATTTCCATCCACATTCAGGTAGACCTGGAGACCGGCACTCGGCGTTTTGAGATCGGGGGAAGCGCTGGTCCTTGACCAGCGCGTTTCAGGTTTCACGTTTAACGTTTAACGAAAAGAAGGATGAAGTCCCGTGCCGTTCCTCACCACAGAGACACAAAGACACAGAGAAGGAAATTCTTGTGCTTTTTCTTCCGTGGAACGTGGAACCTGGAACGTGAAACGCGGCCGAGCGTGGCGAGGCTGCTCTTACACCACAGAGACACAAAGACACAGAGAAGATAATTCTTTCCTTCGTCTTATCTCTCCTATCTCAGACAACACAATTAGGGGCGCAAGGCCTTGCGCCCTTCGGTCAGTGTTTGAGTTTTGTGTAGCAGCCGCTCTGTGAGCGGCTCTCCGGATTCGGCGCACTGAGGCGCCTCCCACACTCCGGGCCCACGTGAAACGTTAAACCTGAAACGTGAAACGCGCGAGGCCTGAAGGGCCGAAGCGCTGACCGTCTCCCCCGCTTTAATTTCCCTCGCACTTTTCCAGATCGCGACGTTATAGCAAGAGATGGGAAAAGTGAAGGGATACAATCTGTTCGAAGTCACCCTGTGGTGTCTGCTGACCGGTACCCTCTCGACCATCGGCTTCTCTATGATTGAAGGAATTCGCGATCAGCAGGGGCTCCACCTGGCAAGCGAGTCCTTTCTTTCGGCGATATCGGCTGCCCGATTCGAGGCGATGTCCAAGAACCTCGCCGTCCAGATCAGAATTCATCCCAGTCAGGACCAGTTCGCGTTAGCCCTCAGAAACAAGGAACCGGATCTGTGGCAGAGCCTGCCCAAAGGAGTCTCCTTCTCCAGGGTCCCGTCCAAACCCATCACCTTTTTCTCTCGGGGAAGTGCCGCCCCTGCCGGGACCTTCATCTTGAAAAACAGACGCGGCCAGATCAAGGTGATCGTGTCTATCAGCGGAAGGGTTCGATGGATAAGAGAGAGTTAGGCTTCACACTGGTTGAGGTGTTGATTTCACTGATGCTTCTCATCGTGGCAACCACCTCACTGTTCACGGGCCTGGGCCATGCGTTTCACCACTATGGTCTGGCACAGGGTCGATGGAAGGCCACCATTGAGGTCTGGAATCAGATCGAGGTTCTTCGAGCGGATCCTCCGGCCACTGGCACCCCTCTGCTGATCCTTCCCCATTCCCGTCCCCTGTATCGTTCGATTATCCGGGATTCACGGGCACTGGGGAAATCCGGTTGGGAGATTCTCATTGCGGAAAAATAGAGGGTTCAGTTCTCTTGAGATGATGGTGGCTTTGATGCTCTCCACACTGGTCTTTGCCGGGTTCTTCCTTTTCCTTGGTCAATTTCAGAAGGGGAGTTCGGACCTGGGGCTTCTCCTGGAGCGAGATTCCAATCTTTGGCTGGCTCCCTTGCTCCTTTCCCGCTGGATTGCACCCACCGGAAACAACCGCTGGGATCAACCCTGGCCCGGAGTGACGGTTCAACCTGACCTCCTGGAACTCAATAGCGACTCTCACGGCAGGGACGGTTTCCCGGATTCCCAACTCGACAGCAGCTTCGAAGCCCTACAGCTCAGGGACTCCAAGTCCAACCTGCAGATAAAAAGTGGGCATGGCTCCTTTCAACCGGTGATCAAGAACGTGGCCGACCTGCGGTTTGATTCAAAAAGAATGCCGGTGATCACCATCCGGCTGGAAGCCGCGACCGACCGGCCGCCGGCCTCTTTTGAGGGAAACTTATCCCATCCTGTTGAGTTTCTCGTCCTTCTTCGAAATTACCGACCGAATCTATTCGAGGAGACTCGTTAGTGCCTCTCTTCATCAATACGATGGTGTTTGCTGATGGGTCTTGTGAGGTGAGATCAAGGAGCGACGAGGAGGCGATGTCCGGACATCACCGACGAGAAGTGACACAGAGATCACCCACAAACGTCACCGTATTTATGGAACGAGGCACTTAAATGCGAGGATTCAGTCTCATCACCACCCTACTGGTGATTGTTCTCATCGCCTCCCAGTCCCTGGTGCTTCACTTCAGAGTCATCCGTCAGTGGGAAATGGCTACCCGGGTCGAATCTCAACTCTACAGCTTCGTCCTGGCCGAGAATGGCATCGAATATGCCCGGACACTACTGCCTCATCTATCACTCAATTCCCTCCTGCTGGGTGCCGATGGCTCACCCTGCGGAAGTCGACCCGGCGAATGGCGAAACCCGATGCCCTTTGCCGAATCCCTCGGAGTGAACCCTTTAACCTGGAGTTCCCCCTGTGATGATGGTCTCCCTGCCTTCGATGGGAAGGTTCTCCTGCCCCAGGGATATCAGGCGGAAGGCAATGGCCACTTCTTCCTGCGATTCTCCAACAATCCCGAAGAGGCTCCCGAGCACGATGAAGACTTCATCGTGCTGGTCAGGAGCCTGGCCATTGTCACGGACCCTGTCAGGAGCCCCTTTCTTCCCTCGGTGAAAAACTCGGTGGCCCTGATTGAGGCGCGTTTCCGTCAGGAAAGGTCCTTTTTCCTGCCCAGCCCGCTCACCCTGATGGGAAATTCCGGATCCTTCCGGTGGAAAGGGGACCAGATTGATATTGAAGCCCCCACAGGATCTGGGATTTCTCTGGTATCCCTCTCTGCCTCGAGTCTCCATCAAAACCTCATGGATTCACTCTCCCCCGGACAACTTCAATCCATCCGAAACCAGACCTCTACTCCTGCGATTCAAGATGCCTCCCTTCTCTACAGGAACGATCTCAAGTATGCCCCCCTGTTCAGTTCTAGATTTTGGAGTCACTTCCTGGATCAACTACCAAAGTTCACCGACCTGCAGGCGGGTGGAATAACGTTTTTGCCCGACGGAGGCAGACTCAGCGGCCCGCTCTCAGGAATGTTGATTGCGAAAAAGGATCTTGATCTGGCCGGTGACACCCGCTTCAAGGGGCTGCTGCTGCACCTGGGAGAGGGGAAACTGACCCTTTCCGGAGGGGCTCAGGTTGTAGGGGGCGTCTGGATGTCCAACCTGGACTCGTCGGGTCCGGAGCTGGTATCCCGCCCACTTTCATTCGAAATGTCGGACAAATCGGCCATTCATTACAGCCAGTCGGCCATGGGCGAAGCCCTCGCACTGGTGCCTCCCACCCAGCTGGGATGGCGTATTCTGTTCCCGGAGACAGTCCGATAGGGTATAATGTCTGCATGTTAGTTGCCGTCCTGCTTCTTCTTGTACCCACGTGGAGTCTGGCCCAGGAACCCGAAGAGGGTTCTCAAACAGCCGAGGTCTCTCAGGAGGAATCGGGTGAGATCTCCCTGGCTGAACTGGCCCGCCGAGAGCGGGAGCGCCGAGCGAGGATCGGCCAACCCGATCGGGTGATCACCAACGCCAATATCGGTGAGATCAAGGGACTGGTCAGTACTGGAGGAGGCGGCCCTTCCCCTGTGGGAGAGGGCGATCCAACGCTTGAAGGAGAGGGCGAGGGCGAATCTGAGGAAGGTACCGGGGAAGAGAGTGGCCCCGATCTAGGGAAATGGCAGAGTGCCTTTGCGGACGCGGTCCGCCAGTTGGAAAACGCCGTCAACCTGGGATTGGTTCTGGAACTCAGAATGGTCGATCTCAATAACTCCTATTTCACCGCAACCGGTCCCGCACAGGGCGAAATCCAACAACAGTTGCAGGAGACCCGGGAAGGAATTCAGGAGAACCAAAGCCAGGTACAGGCGGCCCGACAGGCACTGAGAGCTCTCGAAAGCGAGGCGGCCATGGATGGGATCCCTCCAGGAACCATTCGGGAGATGGTCGGCGAACTCCCCACACGACAGTCGATCCAAAACACTCCCGGCAGCTGATCAGACTCTAGCCCGCATTTCTCACACCCTCTCTACTGCAGCGGTACCATGATCCGTCCTGACGGTGTTGCACTCCGTCAGCCTCCTCAACGTACCTTTCAGTACGTTTGCGGGGGCCTGGGGTACCCGCCTTGCGGGTCACGCGCCTTGTCAGGACAGCCCTTGCACCGCTTCGTGACGAGAAGGTGTGAGAAATGCGGGCTGTAGCCCACACCCACATTAATTCGCAGTTTTTTGCGCCAGATGCAGCGTGACGATGCCTGCAGTCAACCGCTCGTGTCTCACTGCGGCAAAGCCAGCTTGCTGGATGAGGGACATTAATGTCTCGGGATCAGGAAACTCCAGAACCGACTGAGGCAAATAGGAATAGGGTCCCTTTTCACCAGATAACCGTTGTCCGATTTGAGGCAACACCCGCATGCAGTAAAAGAAGTACAGCTGTTTCAGGACGGGTATCCGGGGCTGAGAGAATTCCAACACGGCCAATGTCCCGCCCCGTCGAAGCACCCGATACATCTCTCTTAAACCTTCAAGGTAGTCGGGTAGGTTGCGGAGCCCGAAGGCGATGGTCACGCCATCAAAAGCCTCGGAAGGGAAAGGAAGCTGCAGGGCATCGCCTTCGACGAACCGAATGATCTCGCTACCGTCGCACGACACCACTTTTTGTCGACCTAAAAGCAGCATGGGATGGCAAAAATCACACGCCACAACGCGGCTTGTGCGGGATAATTCAATGGCCAGATCTCCGGTTCCCGCACACAGGTCCAGGACCACCGGTGACTCGGGGAGCAGGGCAAGCAAATGACTGGCACACGCGCGCCTCCATCGACGGTCTTGCGACAGCGAAAGCAGACGATTCAACCCGTCGTAGCGATGAGCGATCGAACCGAACATCCCACGGATTTGACGGGAATCTTTGTTCAGTTGGGATGTCATTATTTTACCGCTCCCTTCCACCTGACCATCCGCTGGTTTTCGACCCGCGCGTTTCACGTTTCAGGTTGGTCCGGAATGTGGGAGACGCCTCGGGCGGTGATTCCGGAGAGCCGCTCATAGAGCGGCTGCGACAAGACCTTGCCCCCCCTACAGTTATTCCTTCCAGCGAGAGTACGAAAGCACAACAACGCGAAGGCACGACGACTTAGCCCGCATTTCTCACACCCCCTCTACTGCATCGGCGCTCGCCTTCATCTGAGCGAAGCGAAGAATGATCCACCCTGACTGTGTTGCACTCCTTCGGCCTCCTCAACGTACCGTACAGTACGTTTGTGGGGGCCTGGGGTACCCGCCTTGCGGGTCATGCGCCTTGTCAGGCCGGCCCTTCCGCCGTTTCGTGACGAGAAGGTGTGAGAAATACGGGCTAGCAGATCAACTTCCATGCCTCTGTCAACAGATGTTCCTCGACATCTCCCGTGATGACGGTGGATCCAATGGCCTCAAGAAGAACGAAGATGATTTTCTCGCCCTGATGTTTCTTATCTCTTTTCATGGCTTCCAGAAGACTCTCGACAGAAATGTTGTCGAGGGGAGGAAGCTTTCCAATTCGGTGAATTGTTTGCATGATTCGATCACCGGTGGACGCATCGAGCAAACCCTGCAGCCGCGACAGATGGGTCTCCACCAGCATTCCCCAGGCAATGGCCTCTCCATGAGTGAACCTTTGATACTGGGTGACAGCCTCCAGAGCGTGGCCGAAGGTATGTCCAAAGTTGAGAATTCTCCGCACATCATTCTCTTTCTCGTCCTGGGAGGTGATTTGAGCCTTTATCTCACAACACCGGCAGACGACTTCCTCCAGGACACTCGGGATCTGGCTGTGAATATCCTTCAGGTGAGTCTCGAAAAAGGAAAAGAACTCTGGATCGCAGATGAGGCCATACTTGACCACCTCGTACAGTCCCGACTGAAATTCTCTGGCCGGCAGACTGGAGAGTGTATCGGTGTCAATGCAAACCAGATCGGGTTGGTAAAAAGCCCCGATCATGTTCTTGCCCAGTGGGTGGTTGACACCGGTCTTCCCCCCCACCGCACTGTCCACCTGGGCCAGCAGAGTAGTCGGAATCTGAATGTAGGGAATTCCCCTGAAAAGGGTGGCTGCAGCAAAGCCGGCAATGTCTCCGGTCACCCCACCTCCCAACGCAATAACCGTAGAAGAACGATCGGCGAGCTGAGAAATAAGATCCGTGTAGATCTGTTCCACCGTCTTCAGATGCTTGTGCTGTTCGCCGTCCGGAATGAGAACTGAGTCAACCTGGTACCCCTGATCCGAAAGTTGCCGACCTAAATCTTCTCCATAGAGCTGGAAGACATGGGAGTTGGAGATCATAAATATCCTGGGGTGAGTCCCTCGGTGTTCCAAGAGTTCCCCCACCTGGTTGAGAAGACCGGCTTCAATTAGAATCTCGTAACTTCTGTCCCCAAGACTGACCTGAACGGTTTTCACCTCTCCTCAACCTTCCCTATTCCAATGAATTATTGGGTTCTCCTTGCAGAACGCGATCACTTCACAACGCCGTCCAGAGGACTGCTGGCAGTGGCGTAAAGTTTCTTGGGCATTCTTCCGGCCCTATAGGCCAGGCGTCCCGCCTCCACCCCCAGTTTCATGGCTCTTGCCATACTCACAGGATCCTGTGCCCCCGCGATACCGGTATTCATCAAAACCCCGTCAACGCCCAGTTCCATGGCAATCGCGGCATCAGAGGCCGTTCCTACCCCGGCATCGACCACCACCGGCAGGGACACGGTTTCTAAAATAATCCGGAGATTATTGGCATTCTGAATTCCCAGCCCTGATCCGATGGGAGCTCCCAGCGGCATGACGGCAGCGGCACCCGCATCCTCCAGCTTCTTACAAACAATCGGGTCATCATTGGTATAGGGCAAAACCGTAAAACCTTCCTTGACCAGGATCCGAGTTGCCTCGAGCAGGGCTTCATTGTCGGGGAACAGGGTCCTTTCATCACCGATGACCTCCAATTTCACCCACTCGGAAAGCCCTGCCTCCCGCCCCAAACGAGCACAACGAACCGCATCTTCAGCCGTGTAGCATCCCGCGGTATTGGGCAGCAAGGCAAATCGCTCCGAGTCGACATAATCCAGCAACGATTCTTTGCTTTTGTCGGTCAAATTGACCCTTCGAACGGCTACCGTCACCATGTCTGCGCCACTGGCCTCCAAAGCCTCACGCATGAGGTCAAAACTCTCGTACTTCCCGGTTCCGACAATCAACCGGGACCTCAATTCCCTTCCAGCAATCACGAACTTATCCGCCATTCTCAGTCCTCTCCTCCTCCGACAAAGTGAACCACTTCCACTCGATCACCTGAAACAAGAGTTTCCTCCTGCCACCGATCGCGGTTGATGATCTGTCCGTTGAGTTCCACGGCAACTTGTTTATCCTTTAGCCCAAGATCTTCAACCAGGTCCGTCACCGTCCACCTCGTCAATATCTGTGTCTCCTCTCCGTTGAGGATTATCCCAAGCTTCTCAGGCATAATAGAAAAAGAACAATCGTGCCGCGCAGAGCGCATCGAACCGTAGAAAATAGCACCATAGAACAATAGGGCATGTGGAGCAAGATAGGACGCCCTTTTATCTGCGTTGATCTCCCCACTCACGTCAGTTAGACTTTGCTGATCCGATGACCCTCAGAAACGTTATTACTACCCTGCTGGCTTCCTTTTGGCTCTATTCACCCCTTCTTCCCGCCCAGGACACCAAGCCCTGGAATGTGATCCTGATTACGGTCGACACCCTACGAGCCGATCATCTGGAAACCTACGGCTACACAAAAATCCGCACTCCCGTCATCAATCAATGGGCTCAGAAAGGAGCGGTGTTCGAGCACGCCGTTGCCTCCTCGCCACTGACCCTGCCTTCTCATGCCTCCATCTTGACGGGCACCTTTCCCTTCTACCATGGAGTTCAGGACAATGCAGGCTTTATCCTTTCGGAAGACCAACTCACCCTGGCTGAAATCCTCTCCGAATCGGGGTTCGCCACGGGAGCTTTCGTGGGCTCCTTCGTTCTGGACTCCCGAGTTGGACTGGATCAGGGGTTTGACACTTACATCGCCGACTTCCAACTCACAGGAATGGAAGTCATCGCTCCCGGCTACATCCAGCGGAAAGCCGATGTGGTCACCCAGGACGCCACACGTTGGATGACAGAACAGATCTCCCGTGATCGACCATTTTTCGGTTGGATTCACTTTTATGATCCTCACGCACCCTATGCTCCTCCGGCCGAGTTCTCGACCCTTTATCCTGACCGCCTCTACGACGGCGAAATTGCCTATGTGGATTCAGTCCTGGAGACCCTCGGGGATTTTTTGAGGCAATCGGGAATCGAGGACGAGACCATGCTGATTCTCACCAGTGATCACGGGGAGAGCCTGGGAGAACACGATGAGAAGACACACGGTTATTTCATTTACGAAGCCACCCAGCACATCCCGTTGATCTGGGTAACACCGAATGGAAGCCTGGCCGGACAGAGGGTAACCGAAACGGTCCGATCGGTGGATATCGCCCCCACGATTCTGCAGCTGCTGGATATCCAGGTACCCGCGACCATGCAGGGATCCGGACTCATGCCGTTGCTTCGGGGAGAGGAAAAGGGTCCGAGAGAGGCCTACGCAGAGACCCACTACCCGAGACTGCGTTTCGGATGGAGCGAGCTACGAGGGCTCTATCGATTCCCCTACAAGTACATCGAAGCCCCCAGGCCGGAACTGTATGACCTGGCACAGGATCCGGGGGAAACCAACAATCTTTATACCACCCATTCAGCCGTGGCCCGATCTCTGCGGGACGAACTCCTGAGACTTGTCGACCAGCGATCACGCCCATCGGTTCAGAGTTTGGCAGCCGTGGATCCTCAGGTAGCTCAATCCCTGGGCTCATTGGGATATGTAAGCTCCACGATTTCGACTTCTTCTGCGGACCCTTTGGCAGACCCCAAGGACAACGTCAGTCTCTACGGAAGGATCACCGATGCCCACGCTTTGATTGCCTCGGGCAACCTGCCCGGTGCCGTCCAGTCACTTGAAGCCATCCTGTCAGAAAACCCCGATGCTGTCTTTGTGCATCACTCGTTGGGTTTGGTCCACTCCAGAATGGGTAGACACCGACAAGCTGTGACGGATTATAGGAAGGCCGGGGAGGCTTTTTCGGACGATCCGTTGCTGTTCTTCAATATGGGAACTTCCTACTTACAGCTCAAGCAATGGAAGGCCGCTGCGGAGGCCTTTGAAAGGGTTCTTGACATCGATCCCAGCCACTATCGAGCTCGCAGCAATCTTGCCAGCCTGTGGCTGCAGGCAGGTCGTTTTCGAGCCGCTCTCAGGGCTTCCGAGTCGATCCTGGTAAAACAACCAGACTATGAACCCGCTCTGTTCAATGCAGGCCTGGCTTCACTGGCTTTGGAAAAGGAAGACCAGGCCATTCTTTACCTGCAAAAGGTCCTGAAAATCAACCCTCGCAACGCGAATGCCCACCAGTACCTGGGGCAGGCCCAAGAGTTGAAGAAAACAAAAGAATGAGGGGTCAGCGCTTCGGCCCTTCGGCCTCGCGCGTTTCACGTTTCAGGTTTCACGTTTAACGTGGGCCCGGAGTGTCTCAACACCCTGAAAAACTGAAATATGGTTTGTAGGGGCGCAAGGCCTTGCGCCCACAATTCAAACTTAACCAATGGCTTATACAGGGCGCACGCCGTGCTCC
>JAZFRU010000084.1:0-4886 GCA_036445815.1 Acidobacteriota bacterium
CAAAAAGGTGTCCTGACGGCGGTGGATCGAGTCTCCTTCGAACTGCACGAAAGAGAAATTCTGGGGATCGTCGGTGAAAGTGGATGTGGCAAGAGTGTAACGGCCCTCTCTTTGATGCGGCTGGTTCCGGACCCGGGACAAATTACGGGCGGACAGGTTCTCTATGAGGAAGGGGATCTGCTCAGAAAAACAGAGCCTGAAATGCAAGCTATCAGAGGCCGTAAGATTTCCATGATCTCCCAGGAACCCATGGTCTCTTTGAATCCGGCCTACACCGTGGGAGACCAGATCGCCGAATGCTTCATCGTTCATGAGCGCCTTTCCAAACCGGAGGCCTTCCGTCGAGCCGGGTTCGCTCTCGAACAGGTGGGGATAGCGGATGCAACCCGACGCCTTCACGGTTATCCGCACGAGTTCAGTGGTGGCATGCGTCAACGGGTCATGATCGCCATGGCACTGGCCTGTGATCCCGATGTTCTCATTGCTGATGAACCGACCACCGCCCTGGATGTCACGGTCCAGGCACAGATTCTGACCCTGTTGCGAGATCTTGTTCGAGAGTCGAACAAGGCTCTGATTTTTATCACCCATGATCTGGGTGTGGCCGCAGTTCTGTGCGATCGAATTGCCGTCATGTATGCCGGTGCCATCGTGGAGATAGCCTCCCGAGATGCTCTGTTTGACCATCCGCTGCACCCCTATACCCAGGGGCTCTTGCGCTCCTTGCCCGATGGCAGAAAACCGAACCAGTTTCTGGATCCTATTCCGGGGGCGTTGTGCAATCTCATGACTCCTCCAACGGGCTGTAAATTTCATCCCCGCTGCGAGCACTTCATGGATGTGTGTGCCGAGGAGTGTCCAACTCTCCGGCAGGTGGAAACAGTCGGGAAGACAGCCTGTCATCTGTACTGAGGAGTCACAAGGTGCCCTCAATGGCCAAAGATATTTTGCGAGTCGATAATCTGGTCAAGCATTTCCCCATCGATTCCTCGGTCTTCTCCGTGTGGGACCGGAGCCACAAGTTGAGAGCGGTGGATGGAGTTAATCTTTCGATTCCAAGGGGTGGGACCCTGGGTTTGGTCGGTGAAAGTGGCTGCGGTAAATCCACCACGGCCAGACTCATCACTCGGCTCATTGAGCCCACCGCTGGTCAGGTTTACTTTCAAGGGCAGGAGATTCTGTCTCTGTCGACCCGAGCGTTTCGCAAGATAAGACCTCGCATCCAGATGATCTTTCAGGATCCTTACGCCTCTTTGAATCCCAGGTTGCGCATTCGCTCGATTCTTGGAAGTCCGCTGCGCTTGCATCGGATGGTCCCGCCTGAGCAAATTCAGGCCCGAGTGGTGGAGCTTTTGGAAATGGTGGGCCTCGAGCCTGACCATGGGGAAGGTTATCCTCATCAGTTCAGTGGAGGACAACGCCAGCGCATCAGCATCGCTCGAGCCCTGGCTCTTAAGCCCGATGTGATTATTGCTGATGAACCCGTTTCCGCACTCGACGTTTCGATCAGGGCTCAGATTTTAAACCTGTTGAGAAGGCTTCAGGACTCCCAGGGGATCAGCTATCTGTTTATTGCCCATGACCTGAGCGTGGTGCGTCATTTTTGCGATCGCGTAGCCGTGATGTACGGGGGGAAAATCGTGGAGGAGGCTGCGGTGGAGGAACTGTTCAACTCGCCCCTTCATCCCTATACAGAGGTTCTTCTCTCAGCGATTCCCAGGCCGCAGTCACGGTTCGATTTTCAACCCCAGTTCCTGCCGGGAGAGGCCTCGAGTGGTTTCCATAGAGGCCAGGGATGTGTTTTGCAGGAGCGTTGCCCGCTGGTGGAGTCTCGATGTCGAGAAGGAGAAGTCGCCTGGGCGGAGAAGGGCGCCGGACACGGGGTAGCCTGCCATTTTCGGTGAAACGATTATGCCCAAATATATCCTGAAACGCCTGGTCAGCTCTGTTCCCGTTTTGTTGTTGGTTTCAGGGATTGTTTTTTCCCTCATTCATCTCATTCCTGGCGGTCCGATTGACTATCTGTTTGCCGATGAGACGCTGACTCCGGAGATCCGGGCCCAGTACGAACGGGACCTGGGCCTGGATCGTTCTCTCCTCATCCAGTATGCAACCTGGCTGGGTAGGGTATTGCGCGGAGATCTGGGAATGTCCATTCAGATGGGGCGACCCATTCTGGATTTAATCTGGGAGAGAGTTCCGGCTACCCTGCTTCTGGCCGTGGCGGCCATCTTGGTGTGTGTTCTGATCGCCATCCCGGCAGGTGTCATCGCCGCCATCAAGCGGCACACCTCCTACGATTACCTGGTCATGACTTCGGCTATTCTCGGAATCTCCATCCCGCATTTCTGGCTGGGCATTCTGTTGATCTTGTTCTTCAGTGTTTTTCTGGACGTGCTCCCCTCCTCGGGTTATCGGGCACTTTTCTCCGATCCGGTGGGCAGTCTCGAGCATTTGATTCTGCCTGCCATCACCCTGGGGACCGGGATGGCGGCCATTGTGGCCCGCATGACTCGCTCGGAGATGCTGGAGGAGATGGGGCAAGAGTACGTGCGGACAGCCCGGGCCAAGGGAATGCCGGAGAGACGGGTGATCTTTCGACACATTCTAAAAAATGCAATGGTCCCGACGATCACGATATTGGGTATTCAGTTCGGCCGACTGATGGGGGGGATGGTGGTGGTGGAGCATGTTTTTGCCTGGCCTGGTCTGGGGAGTCTGGTTGTTGATGCCGTGTACAGTCGCGACTATCCTATGGTGCAGGGGTTGGTTCTCACCTTTGCGGTGATTGCCGTCAGCATCAATATGACCGTGGATGTTCTTTATCGATATGTGAATCCGAGAATCACACTGGAGTAGCGAAAATTGAGAGAGAAAATTCTGGGCCTGACGCTGATACTGGTTGCAGCAGTTTTTTCAAATTGCCAGGCGGTTGAAAGGGATCAGGGTCCGTACGGAGGGACCCTGGTCCTGGGAATGATGGCCGATATCCAGAGAGCCGACCCTCACCGCCAGACCGGCAATCCCTCCAACCAGGTTTTCAGTTTGATCACCGAGAGCCTGGTGGAACTGGATGAACTAGGGCGTGTGTCTCCAGGGATTGCGGAGTCCTGGCAGGTTTCAGATGATGCCAGGGAGCATACTTTCTTCCTGCGTCAGGGCGTCCTGTTTCACAACGATCGTGAATTGGTGGCCGATGATGTGAGGCTGTCCTATCAGCATATGCAGGACCCGGCCACACGTTCCCCCAAGCGCGCCGACTTCGCGATCATCGAGCGAATTGAAGTGATCGACAAATATACCGTGAGGTTTCACCTCAAGGAGCCCAACGCTGGATTCGGGGCCACCTATTTTGGAGGCAATGCGCCCATCATCCCGCCTGAGACGTTTGACTCCGATCATCCGGTGGGCAGCGGACCTTTTCAATTCGTGGAATGGAAACCCCGGCAATATCTCAAGGTTCGGCGTTTCGAACACTATTGGAACACCGGGTTGCCCTATGTGGAGGAAATCATCTTCAGACCCGTGGTGGATGACACGGTCCGTTATACGGGGCTTCTGGCGGGGGATCTGGACTTTGCCTTCAGCCTTCCTTTTGCCCAGTTGCCGATGCTTTCCAGCAGCCCTCCAGCCGGGATCGTTCCTTCCATCAAAGGAGGGAGTCGTTGGTTTTTTCTGAATCTTCATACCCAGCGCGGGCCTTTGAAGGAGGTCCGGGTACGCCAGGCCATAGCCTACGCTCTGGACAAGAATGTCATTATGGAGGGCGTGAGCTGGGGGTACTCGAAGCCGGAGGCACAACCTTATCCGCCTGGATCCGAGTGGTACTTTCCCGATGTTGATGATCCTTACATGGAGCCGAATCTGGAGCGGGCTCGAAGCCTGCTGCAGCAGGCAGGCTATCCGGAAGGGTTTGAACTGATCGCCATCGTCCGCAACGAAACCCTGATTACGGATCTGGCCATGCTGGTTCAGGACCAGCTGGCCAGGATCGGCATCAAGGTCAAGCTGGAGGTCATGGATCGGGCTTCACATCTGGCCCGGCAGAGCCAACACGACTTTGATCTCAATCCGGGGCACATGGGGTTTTTCCCTGACCCGGGCGAGATTTTTTACAGGCTGAATCACACCGGGGTTCCGGACAACTGGGGCCTCTTCAGCAATCCGAAATTCGATGAACTGGTGGAGCAAGGCCGTGAAACCGTGGATCTGGCTCGGCGCAAGGAGATTTATTCTCAGGCCCTGGGGATATTGAATGAAGAGATTCACTTCATTTATTTAGGACATCTTCCGGTGGCCCAGGCGTGGCGTTCTCGTGTGAAGGGTCTGAAAACCAATATTCGAGGCGACATCGCCTTTCACGGGGGAGGCATGGCTTACGCCTGGATCGAGGAATAGTCCGGGATGAGTCATAATGCGGACTGAATCATGAGCTATGACCTTGCAATCGATGGAGGCACTCTGGTCAGCGGCAGCGGCCGGCTGCGTCAAAACATTTACCTCCGGGATGGACTCGTGGCTGCCGTCTCCACCGATCGACACGAGGCCCGGCGTCGTCATGATGCGACGGATCTTTTTGTCCTGCCCGGGATGATCGACGGACATGTTCACTTTCAGGATCCGGGTGACAATGAGCGCGAAGATTTTATCAGCGGTTCGAGATCGGCCGCTGTCGGTGGTGTCACGACCGTGATTGAGCACACCCACAGCCATCCGGTGCGCGGACTTCCTTTTTTAGAGGAGAAGCTGGCTCATACTCGAAACCGATCGCTGGTCGATTACGGACTGGCGGCCCATCTGTGGCCGGAAGACATTCCCCGGGTCGAAGAACTGTGGGCTGCCGGAATGCAGTTTTTCAAGGTGTTTACCTGCACCACCCACGGAAT
>JAZFRU010000085.1:0-2170 GCA_036445815.1 Acidobacteriota bacterium
AGTTTCCAACCCCATAGCAGACACAGAATACCCAGGCCGTAATCGGTCAGCATGGTGGTCGGTTCACTGATGTTCATGATGACTTCAAAGTCTTTCGCAATATCTCTCCTCGGCCTTTGCCCAGCAGAGCCGTTCCCGTGAAGGCAACCAATCCCCGGACAGCGGGAGAGTGGAACGCCTGGCGCAAGACACTTTCCCATTCCTCCAGAGGAATCGGCGGCCCCCAGTCTGCTCCGGACTCTTTCCCCTCCTCCGAATCCACCTGCACCACCGGCAGCAGTGGGCGCCCCCCTTCTTGATCAGACAAGTCGGCGATGACCTCACCCACCCACTGAGGAGAACGATGAAGAATGGCGTGATAGGCCATGGGCGAAATCACGTCGACCAATCCAGCCAATTCCACAAGTCGCTGCCCCGCCCAGATCTCCAGTTCATCACCGAGCAGAGGCGGAACATACAGACCCACCAGAAAATCATCTCCTCGCACGGCCCGTATCCGCGCGACTGCCTGGCTCACAAAATCGGTGATAACGGCACACTTGAACTCTTTCCACTCGCCGCTGTGATGGGTGAGAATCCAGCGGGCACAACCGGCGCTGTCGGTCGGTTCTCCGGGCAATCGAATTCCCGTTTCCTCTTGAAAACGCTCCAGCGTATGGGGATCAAAGGAGGATTGAGAGGGTGGTCCGGCACCGGCCCTCGACTCCAGTTCCCAGTGAATCGGCCAGCGGACAAAATCAAGGAACAGGCCATCCAGGGGGTGCATCTGAACCGCCCGCTGGACCATCTCCAGGATCGCCTGATTGTAGTCGTGGAAGGTAGGCGTCACGCCGATGTACCACTCCATCTGAGGGCGAAGCCGGCCCGACTCCCCGACCGGCCACAACTCGGGGCGCCGACTCAGGAGCTGATGATCATTGGCATGATCGGAGAAACAGGCGATGGCCCCATACCAACGAAAACCCCGTTGATGGGCCAACTCGATCAGATCGTCGCGATAGGTGGGAGCCTCGGTGAAGATGGCATTGACGCCAAAGTCGGCCAGGGCTTCCAGATGCCGCTTCGCGTCATCTTCGGTCCACTGCCGCCACACATCGGGAAAGATAAAGGCACCGACAATACGATCCATTCCCCAGGCCTGTCTATCTCACAACGCCTTGGCCACCACCAAGGTGATGTCATCGCCTTGATCCACCCCACGGCAATGTCCGGATACAGCGTCCAACACACTATCCCTGATTTCCCGGGTAGATTTGTCTTTGTTCTCCAGGATCAGGTCAGTCAGACGTTCTTCTCCGAATTCCTCCTCTTTCACATCCATTGCCTCAGGAATTCCGTCTGAGAACAGAACCAGCAAGTCCCCCGGGTTCATGCTTGTTTCTGCGGTTGTGAACTGAACATCCTGAAAACCCGGAATGCCGAGGAGCAGGTCGGTGGAATCCAGCCTCTCCAGTCGATCGGCAGCTCGACGGTAATGATAAGGGTAGGGATGTCCGGCGTTGGTGTAGTTGAGCGTTTTTTTCTGAAAATCAAACACCAGATAGCAACAGGTCATCAACAGTCCACTCTGGACGGAACTGAAAACGGTTCGATTCATGGCCTCCATGACCGCGGCTGGTGAAGAATCGATGTTGGCCTGCGTATGCAGGCAACTCTTGGCCATCGCCACCAACAGGCCGGCATAAAACCCGTGCCCCATCACGTCCGCGAGGATGAGGCTGAGCTGGTCACCTCCCAGAGAAAGATAATCGTAATAGTCGCCTCCCACGTCCTCGGCTGGATGACAGTAGCCGGAGATGGTAATCTCATCGGCCGACAAATCCCCTTCCGGCAGCATCGCCATCTGAATCTCGTGAGCACGTTGAATATCCTGTAACCAGCGTTCATGCCTGACGGTCGCCTCGACCTGGTGAGCAAGATCCTGACGAAGTTTTTTGGAGAGTGTTTTCAAAATGCCGTGAACCACTTCCGGGTTGCCCTTGAGCGCTTTCATGAAATCCTCACGGGTCCACTTGAGCAGTAAAGTGTCGGTGTCTGCGATAGCCGAAGCACTGCGCGGAGCCTCGTCGAGCAGGGCCAGTTCTCCTACCCACTCGCCTCGTTCAAGTTGGAGTACCTTGACCTGGTTGGTCTCCAGAGTCAGGCGGCCTTCCACCACCAGGTAAACCCC
>JAZFRU010000086.1:0-4948 GCA_036445815.1 Acidobacteriota bacterium
GGGTAGGAGCGGTATCAAGGGGAGAGAAACAATGGCGGTTGACACGACCATCGGGCATGAAGCGGTTGCTGAGAACTTCGACCCGAGCGACATGGGCCAAATCGGTCAGTTCGATGCAGTGATTCCATCTGAGAGGTTCCGTGAATTCCGTCACAAATCAGGGTTCCATCGATGAAGAGAACCCCGGTCGGAGGAGGATGGCCGGCCGTTCACTATGCGTGGCGGAAAAGCCAGGAGGTCGGCGGTCTCTGGCAAATGTGGAAGGCCTTGCGAACCCGGAATGCCTGCAAGACCTGTGCGCTGGGCATGGGGGGCCAAGAAGGGGGCATGGTCAATGAGATCGGGGGATTCCCCGAAGTCTGCAAGAAATCCTTGCAGGCCATGGCCGCTGACCTGCAGGATGCCATCAGACCGGAGTTCTGGGGTTCCCGTTCCATCGAGGAACTCAGTCAGCTTTCTTCCCGGGAACTCGAAGCGTGCGGTCGGCTGGCTCAGCCGCTGCTATACCGGCACGGCCAAAAGCATTACCGCCCCATCGAGTGGCCGCAGGCCATGGAACTGGTCGTCGGTAAACTCAAGAGTCTTCCGGCCCGCCAAACCTTTTGGTACTTCAGTGGGCGCAGTTCCAATGAGGCGGGCTTTCTACTGCAACTCTTCGCCCGTATGTACGGAACGAACAATGTGAATAACTGCAGCTATTATTGCCATCAGGCCAGCGGTGTGGGACTGAACAGTTCTGTGGGCAGCGGGACCGCCACCCTGTTGTTGGAGGACCTGGAAAAGGCTGATCTGGTTTTTGTCATCGGTGGAAATCCGGCCAGTAACCATCCACGGATGATGACATCTTTGATGCGTGTGCGGCGGCGGGGTGGGGAAGTGATCGTGGTTAATCCTGTGCGGGAGGCCGGGCTGTTGGAGTTTCGTGTCCCCAGCAACCTGCGCAGCCTGTTGTTTGGGACCAAGATCGCTACTCTTTATGTTCAGCCCCATGTTGGAGGTGACCTGGCGCTGATCACTGGAATCGCCAAGCGTATTGATGAAATCAAAGCACAGGACGAACCCTTTCTCCGGACTCATTGTGAGAATTATGACGAGTGGGTCGAACAACTGCGAGAAATCACCTGGAGTGACATCCACAGGAAGTCGGGGGTGCCGCAGGCCGAGATTGACCAAATCGCCGCCAAGTATGCAGCGGCCAGGAATGCGGTGTTCAGCTGGACCATGGGGATTACCCACCATGCCCATGGCGTTCAGAATGTGCAGGCGATTGCCAACCTGGCTCTGATGCGGGCCATGGTGGGGCGTCCTCATGCCGGGTTGCTGCCGATTCGAGGCCATTCAAATGTGCAGGGCATGGGCAGTGTGGGCGTGGTTCCAAGGCTGAAAAGCGAGGTGTTTGACCGTCTTCAGAACCACTTTGGGGTAAAAC
Organism: Acidobacteriota bacterium; assembly: GCA_036445815.1. GTDB lineage: Bacteria > Acidobacteriota > UBA6911 > RPQK01 > JADFOI01 > JAPYTY01. Next base: position 1,430 of record JAZFRU010000086.1, read on the forward strand.
TGCCGGTCGATGAGGGACTGGATACCCTGGGTTGTATCGAAGCTTCACATGCCGGGAAGGTGCGACTGGGATTCTGTCTCGGAGGTAACCTGTACGGCTCGAATCCCGACGCCCGGTATACGGGTGAAGCGCTCTCACGGCTCGATATGCAAGTTTCCCTGAGCACGACCCTCAATACCGGACACACTCAGGGACTGGCTAAAACGACACTGATTCTTCCCGTGCTGGCCCGTGACGAGGATCCACAACCGACCACCCAGGAATCCATGTTTAACTTTGTTCGGCTGAGTGATGGCGGTCCACGACGCCATCTGGGACCGCGCGGAGAAGTCGAAATCATCGCTGAAATTGCAGAGCGGGTACTGGGCAGCAGCGGCCCCATTGACTGGCAGTGCATGGCCAAAACCGGCCAGATTCGTCAAGCCATTGCCCAGGTGATTCCCGGCTTTGAAAAAATAGGCCAGATCGACAAGACCAAAGAGGAATTCCAGATCGCGGGCCGTACCTTTCACACCCCTCGTTTTCCCACCGAATCCGGCCGCGCGGTTTTGCATTCTCATGACCTGCCGGAACTGCCAGGCCGGCCAGGAGAATTACGGCTCATCACCGGACGAAGTGAAGGGCAGTTCAACACGGTGGTCTACGAGGAGGAAGACCTGTACCGTGGACAGGACCGTCGGGATGTCATCCTGATCCATCCTCAAGATATGGAGAGGTTGAGATTCACTGAAAATGAAGTGGTGACCATTCACAGCCGGATCGGATCGATGTCCAGCATTCGGATCAGGCCCTTCTCCCGGATCAAGCCCGGCAACGCGTTCATGTACTTTCCGGAGGCCAATCGACTGGTGGCGCGCCGCACTGATCCGTTGTCCCGGACACCTGCATTCAAGGGAGAGGTTGTCACCATAGAAAGGTCTTGAAATTGTCGGACTGATTTCGGCAGCAGGGGAGAGGTGCCGGGAACCTCGACCCTCCTTTCCCCTGAGATTGTGTTCATCTCTTTTGAGCCGTATCATTCGGAGGAATTCTTCAATCTTCAAGTCAGGGGAGATGGGGCGGGTCGAATTCCACGGTAGGGAGAAATTCATGAAAGCATTTCTGATCTCATTTTTGACGTGCTATCTCGTCCTGCTATCGGTGCTGGGGCAAGATGCAGGGCTGCGTGTGAAGGACCAGGGGACTTTTTTTGTGGGAGATCTTCCCTTTACCATGTTTGTCCAGTACCGGGTGCCGGAAAACTTCAACGGGTTGTCCCTGGTTTTGATGCACGGTGGGGGGCAGACCGGAAACAACTTTGAATCCACTCCTGACGGTCGACCCGGATGGGTTCACTTTTTTCTGCAGAAGGGCTTCAGCGTCTACAACATCGACTATCCCTGTATGGGCCGATCAGGGTTTGTTGCCGAATGCCCGACGGTTTCAGGGAAAGACGTGGTCGCGGCAGGCGTGCAGTTGCTGGATCGGATTGACACCCCCACGGTCGTGTTGGCCTGGTCCACTTCGGGGAGTTTCATCACCGGTATGGCAGATCAACGACCGGAAAAAGTGAAAGCCTTGATTCTGGTGGAAGGGGCGGAAGTCGGCAACACACTGGATCAACCCGTGGATACTCCAGGAAGACAGCAGCAGACCAAGTTCACGGTGCGCCGGGGGCGTCCTGCTCCGGAAGATCTGACCGCTTTCAGTGCCTTTCGGCGCGTGAATGAAGATGTGGGAACGGACGGTGTAGCAGGCACTCATGATCCGGATGGATCCGAAGAAAATGGCATCCTGGATGCTGGAGAAGACGTCAACGGCAACGGAGTTCTCGATTTTCCGGCTGCCTTTTTCACCCGTGAGCCGAGTTATCCACCCCCGCCGGCCAATATCCGAATGGCCAAGGGCTACATGCCGACCATGCCGGGAATCACCAATGAACGCGGAAATTTTCCGACCCTGGAACTGTGCGACCAGGACAATAATAGGGTGATCAGCGACAGGGAAGTCCTGGGCCCCAGGGGCGACGGTTCCCATGGATGTTGCGACATTAATTCAGATGGAGAGGTCACGCGGGGAGAGATTCTGGCTTGCGGATCTCAAATTGACATCCAGGAACCCGTGACCTTTCGGGAGACGACCAAGGTGCTGTCGGTGGTCTCGAGTACGGTTCCTCCTGATCCGGAGGGTCCTGGAGCGGATCAGCTGACATCCCGAGAAATCGAGGCGGCCAGGGCCTACTATGCCGAATTTCCTTTTCCCCGGTACAATTTGTCCTTTGTGCCCTTTGAACGGGTTGAAAATTCGCACCGATACTTCCGCCGGCAGGGAGTAGATGCCACACTGTTTTATTTGAGAGATACGGTTCAGTTTCCGTTCCCCCGCAGGAACCCGGAGAGCAATCCCGATTCCATCGAAAACATTGAGGCAGGAGTTTATTCCACCAGCCTGGGATTCCGCATCGGAAACGGCCACGCCATGATGTGGGGAACAGACAGCGACGTGATTGCCGAGCTCATTTATAACTGGATCGAGGCGAGAGTCATCGAGGGTAAACCTTTTGAACCTGTGGGTAAAAGATAGAACAACGGTTCAACAGACCAGCAATAACCCAAAGGGAAGGAAAGTAGCTGATTCGCCATGATTGATCGTTCCTGGGCGGAGAGAGGCGAGTAGATGGTCAGGTCGGTCTCTGATGGTGCGATAACAATCTCTTCAGTTGCGAGAATCAGTTCACCTTGTCCGTCTCCAATCGACACATTTCAATTTTCTGAATAGGACTGCTCACGAGCCGGTTGCCAAACTCCAGATGCAGGCCCAGAGCCGCCACGATATCAATCTTGATGGCGCTTCCACCCCAGGTACACCCGGCAATAGTCGTCTTGAACGGGGACACTTCGTGGCGGTCAAACCACCCGCCAGAGACCATGTAGGAACCCTCCTTGACCACATAGATCGAGTAGATCGCGTCCAGGGTGGTTATCCTCAGCCAATCTCCAAAGAAGAGACTGTTTTTGGGGATCTGTTCCAACTCATCCAGGTGATCAACGATGGCTCCGAGAGTGCGGTCTGAACGTTCCATTTGTGCCGTTCCATGAGTATTTGTCAGCAATTTCCATTCCAGTCAGCCCCAATAAACACGGTCATGGAGGGTGAACCGGCCCCTCGAGGCCCAGACATGCAATGGATGAAGACGACCAGGGATTTATTGCCCATCTACGACGTGAGAAGCATGTTCCAACTCGCACATAAGCAGGTCACCATGAGCCATTTTCACCCAGTCACTGGGCAGAAATGACCCTGTAGGCCTCGAAGGTTTGAAGCGGATTCAACACTGCATGACCTTCAACCGGAAACAAAATACCCATTTTATGATAAATGAGGTGAAACCTTTAAGGATTGCCTTCAACCCTTACTGGGCTTATTATTGACATACGAGCCAGGAGGGAAGTCCTCCGGCTGAGCCGCACAGGGGAATGTCCCCTCTGCAGGGTGAGATTCCACTGCACACACCAAGAACGTCTCGACAGGTATCGAGGA
>JAZFRU010000087.1:0-3166 GCA_036445815.1 Acidobacteriota bacterium
GCCTTCAGATTGGGGATCTCACTCTGCACTTCTTCGAGATTGTTCAGTAAAAAGGAGATCAGTTCATCGTGAGAGGAGAGCCGCTTGTCAAACTGGCGCTGTTTTTTGACCATCACTTCGGGCTCAACGTCGAGCTCGTTTGCATAGATGCGTTCAATCTTCATACTCTTTTATTGTGAAAGATTTAACAGGGTATTACGGGTGACCGCTGTCACAAAAAGTGAAAGAAAAGCGGATCTTCGACCGGAGGGGTTCATGTTTAACGTTTCATATTTCACGCCAGAAGGGGAGAATTCCCCCGAATGGAAGTTGGATGGGGGAAGAGTCCGGAGTGTGGGAGGCGCCTCAGTGCGCCGATTCCGGATGGGCGCACGGCCGTGCGCCTCTACAATTCGTTTTCGTGGAACGTGGAACCTGGAACGCGCAAGGCCCTAAGGGCCGAAGCGCCGACCGCGGCCGAGAAACAGCGAGACCGCTCTTTGGGCGACCGCCAGGTCGTCGGTTTCGTAAGTCAGCACTGATGTCATATCCCACCTTCTCGTCTGTCCACTCCGACTGTGTTGGCTTGAATCGGACGGAAAAGAAAAAGAAAAGAATTGTCTTCTCGGTGTCTCTGTGCCTCTGTGGTGAAAACCTCTTCTCCGTGTCTTGGTGGTGAGAGCTGGAAGAAGTAGGGGCCCTATTCGCTGGTCCGTGCGAATTGTTCGAGGTTGTCCTTCAGCAGTACCGCCGGATCCAGTAACCTCCCGTTTGAAATGACCCGATGAATCCTCTGGGTGTTCTGGATGTTCTCCAGCGGGTCGGCATCCAAAATTAGGAGGTCAGCATATTTTCCCGCCTCAAGCGCACCCAGTACATCTTCCTTCCCCAGCACCTTGGCGGCATTGATAGTCGCGGTTTGAAGCGCTTCCATCTCGGTTAAACCCGCTTCGACAAAGAGTTCCAGTTCCTGATGCAATCCCCAGCCTGGGAAGACCGCCCCCGGGGAGTCGGTTCCCACCAGCAGGACTCCGCCGGCCTCCTGAAAGGTTTTCGTCGCTCGTTTCATCAAGTCCAGATTCTTGGTCCACTCCTGCCGTTCTTGGTCGGTGAAAGTCCCAAAACGGGCAGGGCCAGTCTCGACCATATATTTTCGGTTGGGGTCCGCATCGACTGCCGGAGTTCCTGCAAATTCGAAGTTCCGCTGCATGGTCACCAGAGTGGGTGAGAAATAGACCTCCTGGTCGGCCATCAACTGGGTCAGGGCATCCAGTTTAGTGGTACTGACCCACTGGTTCATGGGGCCATACCAGTGTCGAAACATGTGATCCCAGTTGGAGGGATCATAGTCGCTGGGCAAGGGAATCTCGCCTTCAAGTGAATCCTCCAACAAGCTGGTTCCGTGTTCAATTCCGTCCAATCCCGCTTCCACTGCAGCCCTTGCCCCCGGCCCTACATTTCCCGTGGTGGGACCGGTATGCCCGTAGACCCACAAATCAGCTGCATGCGCCACCTCGATGATTTTCCGGAGTTCCTCAATGCTGTATCCAGTCACCTTGATGCCGTCAACACCTCCTTTGATCATCTGAGAGGCCATATCCCAGGCGCTGGTTTCTCCTGAGGCTTTGACCGAGCGTGGATTGATGGGCACTCCCGAGATGAACATGCGAGGTGCCAGGATGTTGCCAACCTCGATTTCCTGTCTCAGCGTGTTGAGTCTCTCGACGCTGCCTCCCAGATCACGAACCGTGGTTACCCCGTTGGCCAGGTAGAGGCGGTGGATCCATGTACGTCCATAGTGAACATGCATGTCCACCAGACCCGGGATGATGAATTTTCCCTGAGCGTCCAGAATGCGGGCTCCCGGAGGAGGGGAAATCTCGTCGGAGCTCCCGATCTGGGTGATACGGCTGCCCTCAATCAGAACACTGCTGTTGGCAAGCGCGGGGCCTCCTGTCACATCGATGAGGGTTGCCCCCTCGATGAAAAGAGGGGCCGAGGGGTCTGGTTCAGAGATCTCCGCCGGCGTGCAGCCGAAAAGGAACCCCACGACCGGGATGGAAAGGAGACCGAGTAATTTTCTATTCATTTATCCGCCTTGTGTTCGTTGTGTGATCGAGGTGAAACGATGCCGAGGATCATATCCTTAATAAACGTACTCAACAATCGAAAAGTGGTTAACCGACTGTATCGGAAGGGACTCCCGAGGGGGCCTTCAAATCCCTGCGGCGCCAGCCCAGGGGGTAATTCTCCTCCCTCAAGACAAAGCGAATGAACAGCAAGGTCAGTAGACCCGCTTCGGCGTTGACCAGGACGTCCAGGATTCCAAAGTGACGAGTGGGAAGGATCCACTGAATGGTCTCATCCCCCAGGCCGATCAGTGCTACCAGACCCAGCGTACCCAAATAAAGCCAACCACCCTTCAGGTTGAAACGTAAGGCATCGAAGACCAGCAGGGTGGCGGGAGCATATTGGAAGAAATGAAATCGTTTCGCCGGCAGTGGAAGCCCCCGCAAGGTCATTGCCACGGCCAGGCCGATCAAGGAAAACCACAGCAAGCTCGACCATGTCCGAGGTAGGCGAAACACCAGATACAGGAGCAAGATCGTTCCCGTCACCAGGAACAGTGCATTCATTCGTTCCGATACGGCGTCGCTGCTGATATCGCTGGCCAGGAAAATGAAAACGTCGTAGGCCACCGAAAGAGTACCGTAGAGAAACAGGGTATAGGCAATGGCGGCAAGCCATGCCCTTTTGGCTGATGAAAAGATCCCGTCTTTTAAAGTCATCACTCTGGTGTCGCAAATGAACGTTGAAGCGGTTCAGCAATCGTGCTTTCCATCTCGAAGTTTGTCCAGGGGCTCCACTCCAAGGGATCCCTGTCAATTGAAAGGCGGATTCTGCACGGGCTGAAAAGGGTGAGATAAGAATCCCAGTACTCCCTGGGAAAAGGTCCAAAGACCTTCTCGCTGCCTTCGGCCTTGATCATGCCATGGAGGTAATAAGCCTCTGTTCCGACCTCGTATTCAATCAGGTACGGAACCTCATCTTGACCAGACCAGCGGATGACCGCCTCCCCGGATTCCGTATCGAAGGTGAGTGCCTCGCCGTCGGTCGGAGCCAGGATCACGGGGGGTGAGGGAACCCCGGAGAGGTCGGGTCTCTTGAACCTCTTTTGGACAGATTC
>JAZFRU010000088.1:0-2243 GCA_036445815.1 Acidobacteriota bacterium
TAAAATGAGAGTCTCTATAAAACAAATCTATTCTCCACCGGAGGTATCGGCATGCTTGACAGAAGGTTCGCACACTGGAAATCCCTGGCTCTTTTTGGACTCCTGGTCCTGACTCTCGCAACGGGAGCCTGCGGCACTTCGCCCCCTGCGGATCCCGACCCGCAAGTCTCAGCAGCACCTCAATTCAAGGCCTGGGAGGAATCTCTGGCCCTGACCAGCCCCTTTCCGAGATTTATTTTTCTTCCCCTTAATAATCCCGACATGGTCCCGGTCGATATGGCCTCCCACATGGAGGACGACGACGTCGTGGTCGGGGTGGTGATCAAGGGACAAGCAAGAGCCTATCCCCTGTGGATCTTCGGTCAATACCATGTGGTCAACGACACCATTGACGACATACCGGTCGTGCTGGCCTACTGTGAGATCTGCAGCGGAGCATCCGCCTTCAATCCCGTGGTAGAGGGGTTTAACGGTCAAAGCCTCAGTTTTCAAATCCACGGCATCGCCCGGGGAACCTTTACGGTTTACGACTATCAGACTCAAACCGTCTGGTCCCCCTTCACCGGTCGGACACTGGAAGGACCGATGCATCCGGCCAAGATGGAAAGAATTCCAATCATCATGGAAACCTGGGAAGACTGGACGGCTCGTTATCCTGCCACAGAGGTGTTGTTTGCCAGTTCTAAATTTCGACTGCGTGAGCACATGAGCGTCGTGCAGGCAGCGCTCGGACATGAGTATATTCCCCAGGGATTCATCGACGTGGGCAATATGTCCGACACTCGCCTGGCCCACAACGCCTTTGTTTTCGGAGTCACCAACGAGGCCGGTGACCAGTCGATTGCTTTCCCCCTGGAGTTCCTGGACCGGCAGGAGGGAATGCTGAAGTACCCCTTTGATGATGCCCAGTACCTGCTCCAGCGAGTCGATGACTACGGCGTGGTGGGCTTTCGTCTGCGCAAGGATGAGGAGGACAACGATTTTCGGGTCGCCAGCGAGAGTCCCTTTCGAATAGCCGACAATCAGGGAGGCAGCTGGGATGAGTTTGGAAGGACCCTCAATGAGGGAGGAGAGGATCTACTCCCCGCCGATGGTTATTTCACGGAGTGGTACGAGTGGGTCAGCGGTTATCCGGAGTCGGGAGTTGCCGACTGAGGGTTGTCGGATATCGGACCCTGGCAGCCGGACCCTCCATTGAAAAACGGCTCTGAGTTCGCTATCTTCCTCTATCTACAGATTGTTTAATTTTGGAGGAGGAAACAGTATGGGTTGCTACAATTCCACGGTGGTCAATGCTTCGGAAGAAAAGACATGGGAGGTTCTCAGCAACTTTCACGACTTTTCATGGTGTCCAGAGGTTGTCGTATCGGTCGAGAAGGTCGGTGACAAAGGGAGTCATGAGGTCGGCGCCCGCCGCATTCTCAACGGAGTCTTCCACGAGACCCTGGTCTCCATTGATAGCGACGCACGTACCCTTCAATACAGCATCGATGACGGGCCGGAAGCGGTTTCCAAGGACAACGTCCAGGGCTACATCGGCGAGGTCCAGCTCTTTCCGGTTACCGACAGCAATTCTACCTTTGTGCTCTGGACCTCCAGGTGGGACTCCAGCGGCGGCGGGGTCGAAGACTTCTGCAATCCCATCTACCAGGCACTGCTGGGTTCGCTCAAGAATCACTTCGCCTGATCCGCAGAGGGGGATGAGTTCCCCCTCCGGGTCGGATCATTCAGGACGACTTCTCTACCTGAAGCTCGCCGAAACTGGTTCACCGGGAACGACGTCGCTGGCCGAAGAGAAGCGGCTTGAGCGGCATGCTCCACGACAGGGGAACCACCACCGGGTTATAGCAAAGCCGGTCGTCGCAGGCTTGATACTCGAGCGAACCGGTCAGGGTCAGCAGGTCTTTCCCCTCGAACGCAGCCCGGGCTGCCCGTGACACTTCCGGCACCACTTCCTGCACCAGCGTAAAGGGCTTCTGATAGACCGGAACCCGCTCATTGAGCGGTTCGAAAAAATAAGTCTCGGATGCGGGATGCTCCATGGGAAGCACACGAACGAACGGTTGCGCATCGATTTGAAGGCTTATCACACGATATTTGTCCGCACCCGGGGCATAGACATGGATGTCGGGCAGTGGGTTGATGTCAAGGACCAACGCGAAGCGCTCACCCAGCGCAACCACCGGATCGGTGGGATAGGTCCTGATGGTCAAATGCGCCGTGGAGATCTCGGTTCCCTCAAC